>DCIL01000095.1 GCA_002315875.1 Verrucomicrobia bacterium UBA1727
GAGACCAATGGTGAACTCTTGGCCATTCCTACGTCTTACGTCTTAAGTCCTAAGTCCTCGTTTGGGGCGGGCGGCGTCCGCCGCCCGCGGTCAGGACGTAAGACGTAAGACATAAGACGTAGGCGAAGACTAAAGACAATAGACTAAAGACAGGTGAAACGATTCGAGAATGATGAGCCAATCTGAGAGAATTTAACAAGGAAGCAAAGCTTATGAAAACCATGATCAAAAAATACGTGACACACCATTGTCCACCTCCCTTCTCATCTCTCATCTCTCATTTCTCATCTCTCTTCCTCGCCCTCGCCTTTGCCCTGCCGGCATCGGCCGCGTCGTACAAGAGTTGCACGACATGGCAACAAGTCAAGCAGAATATCAATGGCTACGACATAGTCGAATTTTCTCCGGGCTCGTCTACCTATCGTCGTTTCGATCGGACGGTCTACGTCTCTCGCACGGTGACGCTCGACTTGGATGGGAATGCCGTCAGGCGCTACAATACAGACGAACCTGCAATCGTCGTGCAAAACGGCGGCACGCTGACACTGGTGAATGGATCGCTCAGCGGTTATGGTGATTATGGTCGGTTGATTGTCATTGAGAAGGGCGGCAAGTTGATTCTCAATGGTGCGGGTCTGTCGAATGCCCGCATCTCCTCGACTGACGGCGCGGCGGTTATGATTAATGCGGGCGGCACATTCGAAATGAAAGCCGAGTCTACTATTGTTGATTGTATTGCCACCAAGGGCAGCGGCGGCGCCGTTTGGAACAACGGCGGTACGTTCACGATGTCGGGCGGATGGATTTCTGAATGCGAAGGCACGAGCACGGGGGTGTTGGGCGGCGCTGTTCGCAACACGTCGGGCACGTTCAACATGACGGGCGGCACGATCCAATACTGCTACGCTGCCCCCTACCGCGGCGGCGCGGTCTACAACTTTGCCGGGGCGACGTTCAACATGTCCGGCGGCACGATTAAAAACTGTTCCGCGGCCGACGGCGGCGGCGTTTATAATGCGGGTACGTTCACTATGACGGGCGCAGCCACCATCACGGATTGCTCCGCCAATACGAGCACTGGCGCAGGCGGAAACATCTACAACGCCGGCACGATGACGATCAACGGCACCATGAACCTCAACAGTGGCAAAGCGAGATCCGGCGGCTCCATCTGCAACTCGGGCACGGCGACGGTGGCGTGCAGCTGGATCCAGGGCTGTTCGGCTTATTACGGCGGCGCGGTGTGCTGCAGCGGCTCGGGTGCATCGCTCACGCTTCTCGGCGGCAACATCTACGGCAACTCCGGCGATGCTGGCTGCGCGGGTGCCGCGCTCAGCGGCGGCTATCTGAAGGTCAACGGCGCGAATGTCGACGCCGATACGAAACCGGGATGGCAAGGCGCGATGTTCGCCCAGGGCGGCACCATCGAGCTCGCGGGCGGCGACATCAAGAACGGCACGGCCAATACGGGTGAGGGCGGTGGCGCTGTGACGCTCTATGATAATGCGACCTTTAAGATGACGGGCGGCTGGATGGCCAACAACAAGACGACCTCCGGCAACGGCGGCGCCGTGTATCTTCGCAACTCCAACTGCACCTTCGAGATGTCCGGCGGCGACTTCTATTCGTGCTCGGCGCCGGGGAACGGCGGCGCCGCCTGGATCGGCAGCGGCACGTTCAAGATGACGGGTGGCACGATCCGCAACTGCGCGGCCGCGAACGGCGGTGTTATCGCGGGCGCGGGCACGATGACCCTTTCCGGAGGCACGATCAGGGATAGCTCGGCTACGGGCGGTGGCGGCGGCATTTACATGACTGGCGGCACGCTCAACCTCACGGGCGGCACGATCAGCGGCTGCTCGGCGGCCTACGGCGGCGGCGTGCGGATATCCGCCGGCACGACTACGCTTTCGGGTACGACGATCAAAGGCAACCGCTCGAACGGCAATGGCAACGGACTCCAGGCCGACGGCACGCTTGTGTTCAACATGACGGGCGGCGAGATCAGCGGCAATTACGATTACAGCAGCTGCGCCTACGGTAGTGCCGCCATTCTTGCGTGGAACAGTACGACGGTCAACATCTCCGGCGGCAAGATCATCAACAACAAGACGGCCGGAAACGGTGTCATTTATTTCCGCGGAGCGGAGATGAACATCTACGGCGGCGTCTTCACGAACAATACCGTCACCGGCACGAAACTCTTCTATCGTGACAGCGGCGCGACCGGTCCCCTCAATGTCTGCGGACTCTACAGCGACCTTGAGCCGTCGTCCGATTCGTCGGGCATCACGTTCCCGGCCGGCTATGCCGAGCAGTCGGTCGGCTCGAAGTACGTCGCGGGACGCAATGTCTCCGTCTCCGACGGTTCGCTCGCCGGCGGCACCTACACCTTCGATCCGTCCGCTGCGCTCTACACCGACGCTGGGCTCTCGCGCCTTGCAACCTGCACGGTCTCGACCGACTCTTCGGCGACGCCGACCTGGTACACGCTCAAGGGCACGGGGGTCGCGAACGCCTCGACCTGGCGCGATGTCAAGGTGAATCTTGAGGCGGGCAACAGCGTCAAGTTGACGCAGAACGTCTCGCATGATTCGATTGCATCGCTGACCAATGCTCAGGAAGTGGCGCTCGATCTGAACGGACATACGATCGCTCAAGGCGCGTGGGGTGAATGCGCCGGCTATGTCATCAGGTGCACAACTGGCTCGGCCAAAGTGACAATCAAGGACTCCGTCGGCACGGGTGCGATTGTCGGAAATCCCGATACCGCGACGACCGCGGGCAGCGGCGGCGGCTTCTATTTCGCCGATTCATCTTCGCTGACGCTTGAAGGCGGCACCTTGAAGAATTTCCGCCTGACCGCGGCTGGAAAGAACGGCGGCTGCATCTGCGTTGATTCGCCCAATGCCTCCTTCACGATGAATGGCGGCGCGATCGAGAACTGCTCGACGACTGAGAAGGGCGGTGCGGTTTCTTGCGACGGCACCTTCACGATGACGGGCGGTGTCATCAAGGACAACACGGCCGCGACCGCCTCGGCACTTTATCTGACCGGCTCTGGCCTTATCCAGGGCGAGGTTGTGAAGGGTAGCGTCGTCGCCGGTTCGATGAAGGCGCAGGGCGGCGTCTTCGATCAGGATCCGGCGTCCTTCGTCGATACGGCGAACGGCTTCGAGTCGAAGCAGCTCAGCGCTTCGCCCGCGCTCTGGATCGTCGGTAAGGACCTGGTCGCCGAGAATCCGAATCTCAAGAAGGGCGTCTTCATCTTCGATCCGCAGAGCACGGCGTGTGTCGCCGCCGGCGTTACGCTCGCGTCCGGACACGTCACGACGGCGCTCACCGAGCCCGCGAAACTCTATGTGGTCGACAAGCTCCACAAACACTGCCTCTGTGGCGAGTATGGCTGCGCGCATACGGCCGGGGACATGACCTTCAAGCCGTGGATGGACAAGGAGGCGCTGCCGACGGTGTCCGACAACTGGTATCTCTTCTACAATGTCGCGGCGACGAACGCCTGCGCTCCGGCTAACGGCGTAAAGCTCTGCTTGAACGGCAAGACGGTCACCGGAAAGAGCGGCGATCGTATCGTCGAAGTCGCGGCGAATCGTACCGTTTCGATGACGGACTGCCAGACGACGGGACTGCTCACGGGCGGCGGCGCGGATAACATCTCCGGTGGCGCGGTGCTCGTTAACGGCACGCTCGGACTCTTCGGCGGTTCGATCACCGGCAACGTCTCTTCGGCTGGTGCGGTGGCGGTGACCGAGACCGGTTCGCTCGTTCTTGGCGGACGTCCCGTCGTCACCAACAACGTGACGGGCGGCAATCTTTATCTTGCCTCGGGACGTTCGGTCGTCGTTTCGGAGACCGTGCCGCTCGCTGAGGATGCGAAGATCGGCGTGACGACTGAGGATCTGCCTGCGGGCGCGGCCCTCTATGTGCCGGTGACGTCCAACGGCAACGAGCATCTCGCGTGTTTCACGAGCGATGACGCGCGGCTTGAGGTGGTTGAAGAATCCAGCAAGGTGCAACTCAAGGCGCCGATCGTCACCTATCAGGCGTGGGGCGGCTCGTTCTCCAACGGCACCGAGAAGCTGCGTTGGAGTTCGGGAGTTGATCATTGCTATGCCGTCCCTGCGGAACTTCCGGTGCGAAAGGGATACGATTTCGTTTCCAACTGGTATCACAGCTGGACGAACGGTGCGGCGTCCGTGGTGGACGGTGCGGCGATTTCGACGAACGACGACCATACGGTCTATGCGCATTGGGTTTCCTCCAACGTCGAACCGTCCGATCTCAACGCCGAATCGTCGGCCGACGGACTCGTGGTGAAGGGAACGGACAATGAGATCGCTGACGGAGTCCTGGCGCTGCCGGATCTCGCCAGCGCGGCAGCGGACGCGAAGCCCTTTGTCAAGATTACGGATTACGCGTTCACCCAGAAGAATTACGACAAGCAGCATCCGACTGCGAAGGTTGCGAGTGTCGCGATTCCTACCTATGTCCGCGAGATTGGCTCCTACGCCTTCTCCGACTGCAAGAATCTCACCAACGTCACCCTCGCCGCCACTCGTGACTATACGACCGGCAAGAAGGTGCCGCTTGTCATCCGTGACTGGGCGTTCAAGGGTTCGCCTGTCTCGTCCATCGTCTTCCCCGCCGACTCTTCGGTGGAGCTGGACTACGGTTCGTTCGCCGATGCGAGATATCTCAAAGACATCTACATCCTCGGTGAAGTGACCGTGACGTCGCGGTATCCGTTCCTCGGCATCGGACGTTCGCTGCCGTCGGGACAGAAGGTGCGCATCCATCTCTCGCCGGCGCTCGCCGCCGACGCCGCGTATGTCGCCTCGCTCACGAACGGCATGAATTACGCGCATGTCGAGTTGAGCCAGAAGGTCGAGGGCGAGGTGAAGTATATCGGCACTCCGGACGTCACATCGGATCCGATGGTGTTCACCTTTACCATTGCTTCCGATTCGCCGTGGATGAAGGTTACCGAAGATACGGTCTACCTCTTCTGGTCGAAGACTCTCCCTGAAGGCAAGGTCTTCATCGGCAACGAGCCGAAGAAGCCGACAACGCTCGTCAGGAACACCGACGGCAGCTGGACTGCCACCTTCGACAAGCCCGCCGAAGCCGGTTCGGGTCTCACCTTCTTCCAGCTCTGCATCGGCGACTGACGTAGGCCTTGCCCCAGTGCAAATTATCATGCTTGCGCTGGGGTGGGGGGTATGGTATACTTCGCGCCTATGAAAACCATACTGGCTACTGTTGGGGCAGCACTGACTGCCGTCACCCTCGGGGCTGCGGAAGCGGATTCCGAGAAATCTGAAAAGTTGGAGGAGGAAGAGACTGCCATCTTTGAAGCTGGCTTCGATTTCGACTTCAACTCGGCGTACATAGATAAAAACGCCGTGGCTAATGACGACATGGTCATGCAACCTTGCGTCTGGGCCGACCTAACCTACTTTGAACCGTTTTGGCTCGGCTTTTCGATCTGGCAGAACTACGATCTGACCGATCGCCGGAAAGCGACTTACAAGTATGGCCTTAATGAGACTGACTACAACGTGCATCTCGGCGCGACTGTCTGGGAGTCGGAAGACGAAGAGTATTCCGTCGGCCTCGAACTCGGTCATGAATGGTTCACCTATCATGGCGTTCGCGACGAGGCGCGCGATTCCTCGCCCAACACCTCCGAGATCTATCTCAAGGCGACGTTTGACAATCCGTTCGTCAATGTCTACGGCAAGGCCGCGTACATGTACGGCGATTACGGCGACTACAAGAAGGGAATGTACTATTCCGTCGGCTTCAACAAGGAAGTCGAGCTTTGCGATTCCCTCACCGCCGGCATCGATTGGGACGTTGGCTTTGGCGACAGCCATTACCTCCAGTTCCTCTACGGCGATTGCGACTATCGCAGCTGGACCGAAGTGGTCGACGAAGAGGAGGTCGAGCGTGAGAAGTATTCGAATCCCGATGGCGGCATCGGCGGCACCACGGTCAAGCTCTATCTCGTCTGGGACATTACCGAATGGATGTCGCTCGGCGGCACGATCGCCTACACCGGCGTCCTGAACGGCAGCGCCCGCGAAGGCCTCGGAAATCGCGAGTACTACACCACCGGCTATTGGGATGACGGTACCAACGATATGTATCCCCGCGACCTCTTTTGGGGCGGCATCAACTTTAAGCTCAAGTTCTGAGGAAGGCAGAACAACCTAAGTGAAAATCATAGTAGGCTTAGGCAATCCGGGTGCGCAGTATGAAAATACTCCGCACTCGATTGGTTTTGAGGCGGTCGATGCGATCGCTTCTCAGATCGGTGCCGTCTGGGAGGAGAAGCGTCAGTTCAAGTGCCTCTGGACGCGCGGCACTTTTGCAGGCCAGAGCGTTGTCCTCGTCAAACCCCAGACCTTCATGAATCTCTCCGGCGATTCGGTCGCACCGGTGGTGAAGTATTCGAATGCCACCGCGGCGGATCTCGTCGTCATCCAGGACGACATCGATCTTCCGGTCGGACGACTCCGCATCCGCAAGGGCGGCAGCTGCGGCGGACACAATGGAATCCGCAATATCATCGAGCGACTCGGAAGTCCGCTTTTCATTCGCATCAAGCTCGGCGTCGGCAAGGATAAGGACAATGTGATTTCGCACGTGCTCGGCAAGTTCGCGCCCGAGACGCGCAAGGTGATGAACGAGGTCGTGTCCGCCGCGGTCAAGGCCGCCGAGTCGGTTCTCGTCAATGGCGCGGAAAGGGCGATGAATGAGTTCAATGGATTCAACGCCCTCGGCTAACCGCGCGCACATCGCGTTTTTCGGACTTCGCAACGCCGGCAAATCGACGCTGGTCAACGCCTTCTGCAATCAGCAAATCGCCATCGTGAGCGATGTCGCCGGCACGACGACCGATCCCGTCTCGAAGGCGATGGAGATTCTGCCGCTCGGGCCCTGCCTTGTCACCGATACCGCGGGACTCGATGACGAAGGCGAGCTCGGCGCGATGCGCGTCGAGAAGACGCTCAAGGTCCTTGAATCAACCGATATCGCCGTTTGGGTGCGCAACGCGGAGGCGCTGAGCGATGAACGAACATTGAAGAATGAGGAATTGTGGAAGAATCGATTCCTCGACGCCTGCCAGCGGCGGAAGGTGACTGTGCTCGAATATGGTCGCGGCGACAGCGTCGAGGCGATCAAGGAGAAAATCGCCGCGATCAAACTCGAGGAAGATCCCGGACTCCTCGACGGTCTCGTCAGCGATGGCGACCGCGTCACGCTCGTGTGTCCCATCGACGAGAGCGCGCCGAAGGGACGAATGATCCTGCCGCAGGTGCAGGTTCTACGCGCCGCACTCGATCGCCATTGCATCGTGCGCGTCTGCCAGGTTGAGGAGTTTACGGACGATGGATCGCTCACCATCACCGACTCGCAGGCGTTCGGACGCATCAAGGCCGCGAATCTCACTTCCTTCTCGATTCTCTTCGCGCGGCAGAAGGGCGATCTCGAGGAATTGCGCCGCGGACTCGATGCGGTGAAGGCGCTCAAGGACGGCGACCGCGTGCTCATCGCCGAGGCGTGCACGCATCACCGTCAGTGCAATGATATCGGATCTACGAAGATTCCTAAGGCCGTGACGAAACTGAGCGGAGGCAAGAAGCTTGAGTTCGCGTTCGCAAGTGGCAAGGAATTCGATCTCGCGCCGGACGGAAAGCCGGTCGCTCTCGTCGTCCATTGCGGCGGCTGCATGCTCAATCGCCGCGCCATGCTTTCACGCATCGACCGCTGTCGCAATGCCGGCGTGCCGATTGTGAATTACGGCTTGCTATTGCACGCAGTTCTCAGTAAGTCCGCTCTCGCTTCGGGCGAGGCCGCGCAATAACCCTTGAGGTAAATCACTCCCGGTTGCGTTTCCCAGGCGGGCGCGCCGTCCGTCGTGATCGCCGGAATGCCGCGCTCCAGCGCCTCAGCGACTACGAGTCCGAAATTCTCCGATAGCGTCGGCAGAATCAGGACGTCGCACCATTCCCAGTCCCGCTCCAGTTCTTCGCCGCAATGATTTTCGACTACGCGGAGCTCGATGTTCGGAAGCGATTTGAGAACGTCCAATCCCTTGAGCGGATGATTGCGTCCGAGATACAGAACCTTGAGCGGCGTATCTTCCGAACTCGAGCGAATCGCCGCGATTTTTATCTCCGCCTTTTCAGTGTCGAATTTGAAAAAGCGTTTTAGGTCGATCGTCTCAAGGTTGCGGACGAGTCCCCAGTCCCGCGCCCACTTCTCTTCCCACGGACCAGTTACCACAACTCGGTCGGACAATGCGAAGAGGAGTTTTTCGATTGGCTTTACGAAACGCTTCTTCCATTTGCCGCGATGCTCGAGGTAGATCGGACTCAAACTGCCGTGCGTCATCCGCACCAGTTTCTTTCCGCTCAGCTTTGCCTTGAGACACTTAATCCACTTGTCCGGCGTCCACATTCCGTGCACCCAGACCTCGTCCGCGGCTATGAGTCCGTGTTGCCGCAATAGTCCGTCCACGACCAGCATGCCGTCCATCTGGCGCTCCTTCACAATTCGCCGCGCGATGTCGAGCGTGCGTTCGGACCATGCGAGGGTTGAGAAAGTCGAGAGGGTTGTGGGTGTTGAGAGGGTTGAGGGGGCTTGCGAGATTTGGAGCATTGCCTGGGCCATGGATTCTACATTGCCAAAGGGCACCACTTGCGCACCGAGTTCCGCGGCATTTCCACAGCGATCGCTGGCAATGACCTCGAGTCCCGCCATCTTCGCCTCCAGTATCACCAGCGGCCACGGATCGAACTCGCTCGCCATCAGTAAGCACGAGTGTTCCGCGTAGACCTGTGGAATGTCCGCGGCCTGAATGAACTTTCCGCCTTGTCCGTAATAGTCAATGGTCCAAGTCCCTCCAAGCTCACGATATCGCGCATACGCCTTCTCGATGAGGTCCACCCGTTTTTCCTTCGCAAAGCGACCGAGGTAGAGGAAAGCGGGAGGACGAGAGGTTTGAGAAGGTTGAGAGGTTTGAGAGGTTTTGACGGCGTAGAGTTTTTCGAATATTTTGGAAGGGGAGAATCCGAGCCAGCGGGCATAGCGGGCGGCAAGTTTTCCGGGCACGTAGACTGCGGCGAATTGTTTGAGAAAGTCGCGGAGAATCCAACGTGCGGCGATGCATCGGAAGGACCAGCGCCACGGCATGTCGAGGCAGAAGATGCGCGCGGCACTTTGATAGCGCTCGAGCGTCCGCCGCGTGGTCACGCTGCGCCAACCGCCGACAAAGAGCACGTCGGGCTTGAAGTCGGAAGAGAAGGTGGCAATGGCACAGCTTGCGGCATCGCGCTTTTCCACGAGTTCGTAGTCGAGTCCCTTCAGCGTTTCGGCCGCGGCGAAATCGCTTCCGCTCGCGGCGGATTCGATGATGATTTTCAGATGGACGCCTGGTGCGGACTGTAACTCGCGCCAACAGTCCGCCATATAACTTGTCACGCCGGTCCAGGAGAAAAGGATGTTCATGAGATGCGCCTTTTCGCTTTTACGGCCAGATCCACGAGCCATCTGAAGCCGTGACGACTGAGCCATTGCAGGATTTTGCGCTTTGGGCCTCCCCAGCTCAGCGCATAATGGTGAACCGTAAGCGTATCCGCGGACAATTGGACCTTGCCGCGGATGTCCACTGATGCCATGATTGTTGGTGCAAGTACACGAATGGCGTTTCCGCTTGTCGCCATTGCCTCCGCGAGGCGGTCGTTGATCCACACCATCATTTCGCGCTTGCGGTCATATTCCAGTCGCTCGTACGCTTCCAGCATGTACCGCGCAATCGGGCTGCCTTTTTCGAGCGCGATGCCGCTGCCCGGATTCATCCATGCGCTCCCGAGAATCGTCCGTTCGCTCGCCACCCATTCGCCGGCAGGCGGTGCGAACGGCCTCACCATTTCCACATCGTAATCGAAATAGAGTCCGCCTTCGTCATAGAGCGCACGCATTCGCGCCCAGTCGCTGACTTGCGCCCAGTTGCGATCGGCCGCTGCCGCTTCGACGAACTTCGGCAGTGTGGACGGCAACTCGAATTCGCAAATTTGCCAATCGGGAGCAAATTTCTCCCAGCTTGCGCGGCATTTTTGCGCGAGCTTCGATTTCGGCCCTCCGAACCAGCAGCAGTGGATGATCTTGTCCATTAACGCGGAAACTCATCAACGCAGATACAAATTTAATGATGCGGGTATTATATCAGAACGCTAACCGCAGTACAACCCCACCCCTAACCACCCCCTAATTCCGCACCGTCCCGAGTTTGCCACTTTGATT
>DCIL01000072.1:0-1177 GCA_002315875.1 Verrucomicrobia bacterium UBA1727
CAGGCAATAGCTTTTTCCCAAAACGCGGGAAGAGCCGTAATTTCACGACTGGTACTATTCGATGAACGATGAGCGTAACGCACACATCAAGTTCATCAACTTTCTTAAGAACGACTTCTTTGACTTTACGAACATTGTGCCAGCATGCGAGCAACGCCTTTCGAACATCCTTGTTGAGGATTTCCAACAGATCGTTGACCTGCATGGTCGGCTTACGGTCTGTGGCGTACCGCGTTCAAAACGTGAATCGAGCTATCCGGCGTGTAAGATGGGGTTGAAGCGCGGAATCCGTGCGGCGATCGCGAGGGTTGAGGGGTTGGAGGACGGCATGGATTATCTCATTCGCCATACCAACACGCTTACAACGCATTGGGCAAGGTTTAACAAAGGCGGAGACGGTCGAAAGCCCTATCCAGGCATCACGCGAGAGACATGCACCGTTTCTTCGCAGGTCGCTGGCAAGGATGTCCTCCTCGTCGATGATATCTATACTCCGACTTGTGGAATTGATGAGGATGCTATTCAGACGCTACTTGATGCAGGGGCGAAGAGCGTCATCTTTTATGCGGTGGGTTACACAGCAAGGAAGACCTATCGCTATTGTGCCTAAGTAGGTGATTTTGTAAAATACAAGGAAAATGAAAATGCGAATTAGTGAGAATGCTCTGAACGTGCTGGCGGCTTGCGAATATCGCGGCATTGGCAAGGCGTGGATTCACCGGAATCTTCGCGGTGGCGAGACCGTTGATAAGATCGTCGGACTGATTGCGGAGAAGGACGAATCCGTATCCGTTGAGGATTTCAAGCGGACGCGGCTCTGTGTGCGGGCCGAGATTGAGCGACTTGGGGATGCCGTTGACGGTGCCGTGGGATTGGGCGACGCTGACTTTCCAACAATTCGGACGGGGGTGAAGGATTCGGATCGTCCGATTGCATTGTTCTATCGTGGCGACATCGGGCTCATTAAGACGGTTGCGCAGAACGTGGCGGTCATTGGGCTGCTTGGCCCGTCCGAGAAAGTTGAGGCCGACGAGCGGGCGGTTGTGCGCAAGCTCGTGGCTGACGGGAAGTGCGTTGTGAGCGGCCTGGCACTTGGTTGTGATTCAGTTGGTCACCGCGAGACGCTTGCTTGCGGCGGTAAGACGGTCGCGATTCTGTCGAGTCCCCTCACGCAGAT
>DCIL01000072.1:1187-4194 GCA_002315875.1 Verrucomicrobia bacterium UBA1727
ATCCGCCCTCGAATCGTCCACTTGCGGAGGAAATCGTGTCGAACGGCGGGCTTCTCGTGAGCGAGTATTTCCGCGATGTTCATTCCAGGCGCGAATTCATTGGACGTTATGCCGAGCGTGACCGGTTGCAGGCGATGTTTGCTGGTGCCGTCGTGTTGGCCGCAAGTTATTCAAAGAATGATTATGGCAAGGACAGTGGTTCGCGACACGCGATGGGCAAGGCCGTCGAGTATGGAGTGCCGCGGTATGTGATTTATGATGCGGCGCGTGACGCGGCAGACCCGATGTATAATCTCTCGCGAGAAGAACTTGCGTCGGGCGCAAAGGCGATAACGCCAGAGACGACGGATGTAATCAAGGTGATTGCGACTGACACGCAGCTTGAGCTGGACATCTAACGAAAGGAGCAGATGACATGTACGATCCTGATGATGATCTCTTTGAAGAAGGTTGGTTGAACGGACACGAGGTGTATCGCGAACACGACGATGACCTTGGGGACGGTATCTGGTACGACGGGTACTATTGTGCCGATGCTTCTGATTATGAGGAGGCTGAGATGGAATACTGGAACACGCACTGAAATACCGTGTCAGATTTTCTGGGAAACGGCGAGTATGGTGTGAGAAAACATTTCAGGAGGGAATGACGGTGAAGGGCTTTGCTGCCTTGGGTGGCTATCAGTGCGGGGATGAAGGGACGGCGGTTCAGATGCCGACGCCCTCCCGCGATATCGAATCGGTCTGCGGTAACGCTTCCGCTTCCCGTCATTCCCTCCGCTTTTACTTTTCGTTCGAGAAGATTCTTGACGTGGTTATTCGCGCGCGGTTGGCGGGACGGGATGACGGCGGAATGTTGCCGCCTCGAAAGTTCTGGTCGCGTCCGTCTGTGCGAGAGCGGTGTGGCGGACAAAAGATTGAGCCGAAGGCCGTGCGGCGGATGGCGATTCGGCGGCGCGTATTGAAGTGCCGGAGGGATGGTTCGCTGGCGTCGCAGGACTGGGGACGTAAACTGCTCGCGTTTGTCGAACGGGTGCAGACTTCGGTGTATGAGGGGCGGGTTGAGTTTGCCGCGCCAAAGATGATTTCTATTGTGAAGGGCATCAAAGATGGGAAGAAGACGTATCGTGAGGTGGCGTCGTTCGAGCGTCTGGAGGATCGCGTCGTGCTGAGTTTGGCGACGGCGTATGTGCGAGATGTTCTAGATGCACAGCTGCGACCGAATTGCTATTCTTTCCGTAAGGACGGACGCATCACCCATGAGTCCGCCGTTGCCGCGCTTCAGCAGTGGCGGACCTCGCATGATGGACAGGCGATGTATGTTGCGGAGTGCGACATCAAGAGCTTTTTCGACAGTATTTCGCATGAGGTCGTGCGGCGGCGGTGGCGGGAGGTGATTGAGGCGAGGTGGGATGGCATTCAGGGGCTGAGCGGTCTCCAGGTGCTGGAAGCGTATTTGCGAGTGTATTCGGCGAAGGGGACTCCAGGTCGGGGGTTACCGCAAGGAGGTGCGTTGTCGGTTGTGCTGGCGAACCTTGTGCTGGCGGCGGCGGACGAGCGCGTGATGCGGGACGCTAACGAGGGTCTGTTCTATGCTCGCTACTGCGACGATGTGGTGTTTGCGGATGTTGACGAGGCGAAGTGCCGCGCGGCGATGTCGGCATATGCGCTAGCGTTGGAGGAGCTTGATTTGCCGATGCATCCGGTGGAGTCATTCGTTTATCAGGAGGCTCCGCACTATGCGTTGCGTGCCCTACCAAATTACTATGAGATCAAGAGCAAGGGACCATTTCGGTGGGCGGAGCCTGCTGATGGAGTGGCGAATGTCGCGCCGTGGGTGAGCTTTCTCGGTAGTCAGATTCGGTGTGACGGCGAAACGCGAATTCGTAAGGAATCGGTAGGGCGGCACATTCGTTCGCTGGGACGTGCCACGGCAGCTGCAGTGCGGGAGGTGCAGTCCGGCGAGGTTGATTTTTCGGACGCGAATCGGGCGGCCGCTTGGTATGCAAGGTTCCGAAACCGGTTGATCGCTAAGGGCGTCGGGTATGTGACGGCGAAGTTCGAGGATTGCATCGGATGCTGGGCGGGGGCCTTCGGACAGGTGACGAAATGCCGCGAGACGCAGGGACAGATGCGAAGGCTGGATCGGGTGCGCGAGAATATGCTCTGCAAGGTTCGGCACGCGTTGTCCGAAGCGCTGAAGGGACGCCATCGGTTCAAGGGGAATCCGTATAGCTATCATGCGTTTCTGATGCGCGAGGTGAAGCGGGTGACGAATATGCACATGCGGGTGAAGGCAAAGGCAACACGTTTGAGAAATTCTGATGTATAATGTCGGATGGGGATGGAATGTTGAAGTGGAAAGGGTTGCTTCATGTTAAAGACACTCATAACGAAGTTCCTACGATGGAATGGTCGGTCGGATTCGGCTGATCTCGTGAAGCCCTATTGCATTGCTTGCCCACAGGCCTTGATGGCCATTGTATATGGTGCAGTGGCGGTTGGCGCAGTTTTGTTTGCGCTGATATGGAATGGGAGTTGGGCGCTGGTGGTATGCTGCGTCGTGTGCATTGGCGCTTTTTGTCTGTTGCGTCCGTTCAGAAGGATAACCCTTGGTCGTGAACTGTCTACGCTTGTGTTTCTGGCGCTTTCGACATTTTCAATTTATCGAGTTTGCATTTCAGACGAGCCGTGGGACACGACCCCGCATTGCGAAGACGATGTGCCAGCGTGGAATGGCGGAGGACGGAAAGATCCCGGAGGCGAGAAAGTCGCTTTCTCGATGCTGTTTGTGATGTTTGCTACCGCCGCAGCGATGCCATGGTTGCCCGCTGGGAATCGGTATTATCGAATGTTGCGAGACGTCCGCTGTCGACACTCCGCAACGGGGGCTTCTAATATGGAGGACGGCCATGCCAAGTGATGACATACATACGAATGTTGATCGTGTCGTGAATTCGGAATGCCCGGAGTGTGGTGAAACGTGCGGTTCGGACGGGCACTGCTTG
>DCIL01000046.1:0-360 GCA_002315875.1 Verrucomicrobia bacterium UBA1727
GTCCGAAGGAACTCGAGCCCGATCCCGCGGTGCTGGCGGAGGCCGAGGAGGTCGCGAAGCGCAACGGAGTGGACATTCGCGTTTTCAATGATCCGAAGGAAGGCGTGAAGGGAGCGAACGTCCTCTATACCGACGTCTGGGTTTCGATGGGCGAGGAGGCGAAGACCGCCGAGCGCATCAAGATGCTTCGTCCCTATCAGATCAATATGGATCTCATGAAGGCGACGGGCAATCTCGACGGGCGACTCCTCTTCCTCCATTGCCTGCCTGCTTTCCACGACTTCAATACCGAAGTCACGAAGGAATCGGGAGCGCTGGAGGTTACGGACGAGGTCTTCGAGTCGAAGTATTCCAAGGTCT
>DCIL01000046.1:383-4551 GCA_002315875.1 Verrucomicrobia bacterium UBA1727
ACGAGTCCGAGAACCGCATGCACACCATCAAGGCGCTGCTCGTCTCGGCGCTTTGCGACCGCAAGTCGATTTGATCGTTTTAAGAAGTGAGGCGGTGATGGATTTTCCGAATTGGAAGAGCTTCACCCCGTCGTTCGCGTCGGAGGAACTGACGCGGCTCATCGGGGAGTCCGAAGACAAGGTTGCCGCGCTCGAGCGATCGAACGCGGCGGATTTTGAAACGCTCGTATACGCGCTTAACGATGCGACGCGTGAACTCTGGCGCATCTGGGGCATGGTCTCGCATCTGCTCGGCGTCGCTAACTCGAAGGAGTGGCGCGAGGTCGAGGAGAAGTTCCAACCGCAGATGGTCGCCTTTTCATTGCGCGTGGGACAGTCCCGTCCGCTTTACGAGGCGGCCAAGCAGGTTCTCTCGCGTGAATCCGATCCGGTGCGTCGCCGTATACTTTCCAAGATGGTGGAGGCGGCCGATCATGCCGGTGTCGGCCTCGAAGGCGAGAAGCGCGAACGCTTCAATGCGATTCAGTCCGAACTTGCCAAGCTCGCGGCAGATTTCCACAATGCCGTCATTGATGCGACCACTCCCGATATAGCGGACGCCGTCTATGTCGAGGCGATGAAGCACGAGATGGATTCGAAGAAGCGAGAAGAGCTCTATCGCAAGCGCTCGACCCGCGCTCCCGAAAACGCGCCGCGCATCGACCGCATCCTCGAATTACGTCGTGAACTGGCCGCGCTGCTCGGTTATGGAGATTATGCCGCGCTTTCGCTTTCGAGCAAGTGCGCTCCCGATGCGAAGGCGGTGATGAAGCTCATTGATCGTCTCGATGAGGCGACGCGCGAACCGGCGGCAAAGGAGAAGGCGGAACTGGGAGAAGCGCTCAAGCCCTGGGATGTCGCGTACGCGGCGGAACGGCTCAGAGAGCGGAAGTTCTCCTATAGCGAGGACGAGGTCAAGCGCTGCTTCAAGTTTCCGGCGGTGCTTTCGGGACTTTTCAAGATGGTCAGGTTCCTCTTCGAGGTCGATGTCGAGGAAATTGCCGCGGACGAGAAACCGTCCGTCTGGCATCCCGATGTCCGCTTCTTCGCCGTCAAGGAGAACGGACGCACCATCGCACGCTTCTACCTCGATGCCTATGCGCGGCCGGGCGAGAAGTCCGGCGGCGCCTGGATGAACGAGTTCGCCAACCTTTCGTCCCGTCTTGGCGAGCAGCCGCTCGCGGTGGTGGTCTTGAATCTCAAGGACGATGCGATGCCGATGCGCGAGGTCGAGACCTTGTATCACGAGTTCGGTCACGCGCTCCAATGCATGCTCACCCGCGTCGGAGAAGAGGATGCGGCGGGCATCAATCTCGTTGAATGGGATGCGGTCGAGGTCGCGAGTCAGTTCATGGAAAACTGGTGTCTCGACGATCGTACCGGAGTCGAGGTGCCGTCCGATCTCAAGGCGAAGCTAAAATCCTCCAAGACCTTCCGTGCCGCCAGCGCCTGCCGCCGTCAGCTTGCCTTTGCAAAGACCGACATGGAGCTTCATGGCAGTGACGCGGTCGATGCGGACGCGGTAAAGCGGCGTAATTTCGAGCATTTCGACCTTCCGTCCATCGAAGGCGACCTTTTCCTCTGTGCCTTTACCCACATTTTCGCCGGCGGATATGCCGCGGGTTACTACGGTTACAAGTGGGCGGAGGTGATGAGTGATGACTGCTACGGGGCTTTTACCGAAGCGGGACTCGTCCACGACGCGGCGCTCAAGGAGACCGGTCGGCGTTATCGCGACACCGTGCTTGCGCTCGGCGGTTCGATGAGTGCGCTTGATGTTTTCCGCCGCTTCCGCGGACGCGATCCGGACATCGCGGCCCATCTCGCCAACCTCGGGTTGACACCTGAAGTGGGTTGTGCGGATAAGTGAAAGTATAGTATAATACGGCCATGAAATTTCGTTTGGTAACGGCGATCGCGGCGGTGGCGACTGCGGTATCTTCGTTTACAGCGATGGCGACCGATTATTTCGTCAGCAGCGCGAAGGGAAACGATGGCCACAGCGGTGTCTCCGCGGCTCAGGCGTGGAAGACGCTGGGGCGCATTTCGAAGGCCGGGCTCAAGCCCGGCGACCGCGTGTTGCTCGAGCGTGGCGGGCTATGGCGTGAGACGCTGAAGGCGCAGAGCGGTGCGCCTGGAAAGCCGATCGTCTTCACCTCCTACGGCAAGGGTGAAAAGCCGCTCATCCAGCCGTCCGTCGAGAAGTCCGCTCCGAGCGACTGGACCGAGGTCGAGTCCGGCCTTTGGGCTTCTCCCATTGACACCAAGGATGTCGGACTCATCGTCTTCAATCACGGCGAGAAGTGGGGCTTCAAGAAGATCTGGAATGATCCCGAGGCCACCTGGAAGTATGGCTGGGGCAATCGCGTCTACAACACCAATCGGCTCGTGGGCGTGAAGAAAGACCTCGATTTCTCTTACGAGCCGCCTTTCAAGCGAGTGGTCGTCAAGAGCGTGGAGAATCCGGCGAGGCGCTTCAGATCGATCGAGTTGCTCGTTGCCAAGCATGGTGTTGACGAGAGCGGTTGCCATGACGTCATCTATGACGGACTGGCGGTGCGCTACGCCGGGTGCCACGGTTTCGGCGGCGGTTCGACGCGCAACATCATCATCCGCAACTGCGACATTTCGTGGATCGGCGGCGCGCTTCAGTTCTGGGGCAAGGACAAGTCCGGGCGGCGCACGGTTCCCGTCCGCTTCGGCAACGGCATCGAGTTCTGGGGCAATTGCGCCTCCAATCTCGTAGAGCGCTGCCGGCTTTGGGAGATCTACGATGCCGCGCTTACCAATCAGGGGATGAAGGATTCCGAGACGGACATCATCTGGCGCGACAACGTGATCTGGAACAGTGAGTATTCCTTCGAGTATTGGAACGGCAAGTATTCGCGGAACGTCGTCTTCGAGCACAACACCTGCATCGACGCCGGCTACGGCTGGGGCAATGCGCAGCGTCCCGATCCGAACGGCGCGCATCTCATGTTCTACGCCCATCCCTGCGAACAGCATGGCATCGTGGTGCGCGACAATCTCTTCGTCAATGCGAAGCAGTGGAGCGCCCGCATCGGCCTGGACTGGCGCGAGGAGCTCACGATCGACAATAACCTTTTCTGGAACGAGGACGCGAAGGTTCCGTATTGCCGCTGGCTCGAGGGCAAGGAACTCAAGCTGGCCGATTATGCGGCGATGCGTGCGCTCGGTTTTCAGACGAGCGGCTTTAACATGAAACCCGACTTCGTCGATGCCGCGAAGCGCGACTACCGCCTCACCGAAGGTTCGGTGGGCAAGCGTGCCGGTTCTGATGGCGCCGACCTCGGATCGCGGTGGTAAGATTTCAATTCCAACTAAGTCAAGAAAGGAGAATTCATCATGGCCTGCAGCTGCGGATGCAAAGAATGCAATCATGATTTCGTCGCGCCGATGAGTGCGCTCTGGAGCGTCTACGAAGGAATCGGCAACAAGTCCGACGCCGACCTCGTTTCGATCGCCTGGGAGCGTGAGAACGGCAACATCTATCGTTACGATTTCCCGGTGCCGAAGCGGCTCGCGCCCGAGGCGGCGCGGTATGTCTCGTATGTGGCCGAGCGCATCGCGAAGTTCATCCTCTGGTCGGCCGGCGGATGGAAGCTCTATCTTTCGGGACCCGATGCCGTCGTCAAGCCCATCCAGAAGGCGTACGCCAAGAACGGGGCGCGCAAGTTCGACTACGGCTTCTTCAACGACCTTTACGGCCGTCCCTTCGAGGTGGTGATCCTGCCGCAGAAGAAGATGCCCGGCTTTGCGGAAAAGACCTCGGTCGTCAAGACCGTCTCGAACGGCTGCCGTCTCGGCTTCGATCTCGGGGCGAGTGATTTCAAGATCTCCGCGATCAAGAACGGCAAGGTCGTCTTCTCGAAGGAATTTCCGTGGGATCCGCGCAATCAGCCCGATCCCGAATATCATTACCAGAAGCTTTCGGCCGGACTCAAGGAGGCCGCCGCGGCGCTTCCGCGCGTGGACGCGATCGGCGGCTCCACGGCGGGCACGCTCGTCGGCAAGCGTCTCGGTCCCGCGTCGCTCCTTCGTGCGATTCTCGAGAAGAATCCGAAGAAGAAGGACGAAGCGCGCAATCTCTTCTTCCGCATCGAGAAGG
>DCIL01000046.1:4558-11928 GCA_002315875.1 Verrucomicrobia bacterium UBA1727
GAGAAGGACTGGGGCGTTCCCTTCGAGATCTTCAACGACGGTGACGTGACCGCGCTCGCGGGCGCGATCACGATGAAGAAGAAGGGCATTCTCGGTGTGGCGATGGGTTCTTCCGAGGCCGTCGGCTACGTCGATCAGAAGGGGGCGATGACCGGGCGCGTCAGCGAGCTCGCGTTCGCACCGGTCGACTTCAATCCGTGCGCGGCGAAGGACGAGTGGTCGGGTGATGCCGGCGTCGGTGCGATGTATTTCTCGCAGCAGGCGGTGAACCGTCTCGCGCTCGAGAACGGCTTCAAGTTCCCGAAGACGATGGCGCTTCCCGAGCGACTCAAGGAAGTGCAGGCGGCGATGGCGAAGGGCGATGCCCGCGCGGTGAAGGTCTATCTCGAGATCGGACGTTTCCTCGCGCACACCGTGCCGTGGTACAACGAGTTCTACGATTACTCCAACCTCATGATCCTCGGTCGCGTCACCACCGGTCTCGGCGGCGAGATCGTGCTCGAGTCCGCGAAGACCATCCTCAAGGACGTCTATCCGGAATGGGCGGAGAAGATCGACATCTTCATGCCTGACGAAAAGGCGCGCCGGCTCGGACAGTCCGTCGCCGCGGCGCAGATTCCCACGGTTTCCTCCAAGAGAAAATGATACATCCTACCGCCATTGTCGAAGACGGCGCCCAACTCGGCGCCGACGTTGAGATCGGTCCGTATTCTCATATCGGACGCAATGCCGTCATCGGTGACGGCACTACGGTCGGTCACGGGGCGATTGTCGACGGCCACACCACGATCGGCAAGAACTGCCAGATCTTTCCCTATGCCCTGATCGGCATGAAGACCCAGGATCTCAAGTGGAAGGATACCAACGTCAGCTACGTCGAGATCGGCGACCGCACGGTCATCCGTGAGTTCGCGACGGTGCATCTCGGCACGCAGGACGGCGAGAAGACGATCATCGGCAGCGACTGCCTCTTCATGGCCTATTGCCACGCGGCGCACGGATGCGTCCTCGGCAATCACGTCATCTGCTCGAATAACGCGCAGTTCGCCGGCGAGGCGAAGATCGACGATTGGGCGATCATCGGCGGTATGACCGGCTCGCATCAGTTCTGCCATGTCGGCCGTCATGCGATGGTCGGCGGCATGATGAAGATCCGCAAGGACGTGCCGCCGTTCATGCTCTGCGATCTCGTTGCCGGCGACATGAAGGTCGTGGGCGTCAATTCGGTCGGACTTCAGCGCCGCGGTTTCAGCGAGAACGTCATCAAGGCGCTCAAGGATGCGCATCGCATCATCTATCGCGACGGACTCAACCGCACTCAGGCGCTCGAGAAGATCGACAGGGAACTGGAGCCGATCGATGAGATCAAGGAACTCGTGGCGTTTTACCGCGCCTCGGAAAGGGGAGTTGCCTGATGAACGTCGTCTGCCTCGATCTTGAAGGCGTGCTCGTGCCCGAAATCTGGATCGCCTTCGCCGAGAAGACCGGCATTCCCGAGTTCCGCCGCACTACCCGCGACGAGCCGGACTACGGCAAGCTCATGCGCTACCGCATCGATCTTCTTGAGAAGCACGGCCTTGGACTTAAGGAAATCCAGGAAGTGATCGCGAAGATCGATCCGCTCGAAGGCGCGAAGGATTTTCTCGATGCGCTCAGGGCGAAGACCCAGGTGCTGATCCTCTCGGACACGTTCTACGAGTTCGCGATGCCGCTCATGAAGAAGCTCGGTTATCCGACGTTGATGTGCAATTCGCTCGTGGTGGACGCCTCGAACCGGATCGTCGATTACAAGATGCGCTGCGAGCTGTCCAAACTCACGACGGTGAAAGCGTTGCAGAGCTGCGGCTTCGAGACGATCGCCGCGGGCGACAGCTTCAACGATCTCGGGATGATTCGCGCCTCGAAGGCGGGGTTCCTCTTCCGTTCGACGGACGCGATCAAGCAGGCGAATCCCGATTTGCCCGCGTTCGAGACGTACGAGGATTTTCTTAACGGCATTGTCGCGGCACTTTGATGGGAGTAACAATGAGAACTGCTGAAATCACCAGAAATACCCGTGAGACCAAGATTACGCTTTCGCTCGATCTCGATGGATCCGGCGAGGGTACGATCGATACCGGCATCGGTTTCTTCGATCACATGCTCGAGCTTCTGAAGAAGCACGCGGCAATTGATCTGACGGTCAAGGCCGAAGGTGACATCAATGTCGACTATCACCACACGGTCGAAGATACTGGACTCGTCCTCGGCCAGGCCATCGACAAGGCGCTGGGCGAGCGTCGCGGCATCACGCGCTACGGCTTCGCCTCGATTCCGATGGACGAGGCGCTCTGCGAGACCTCGCTCGATCTGGGGGGACGTCCCTTCCTCGTCATGCAGTCAGCGATGAAGCACTGCTTCGTCAAGGATTTCGAAGTGAAGCTCGTCGAGGAATTCTTCCGCGCGGTTTCGGTCGAGGCGCGTGCGAACATCCATCTCCGTCAGATCTACGGCGATGAAGCGCATCACGTCTGTGAGGGACTTTTCAAGAGTTTCGCGCGTGCGCTCAGGCAGGCGAAGCGGATTGATCCCGACGAGAAGGGGATTCCGAGCAGCAAGGGAGTGCTCTGAGGGAAAATCGAAATGGTGGATACGAAGGTAGATCTCGGGGGACTGGAAATGGCGACTCCGCTTGCTACGGCGAGCGGAACGTTCGGCTACGGTTTTGAATACGCAGGGGCGGTCGACTACACCAAGCTCGGTGCGGTCACGGCGAAAGGCGTGCGTCTCGATCAGTGGCCGGGCAATCCCATGCCGCGTCATGCCGAAGTGCCGGGTGGACTCGTCAATGCCATCGGACTTCAAGGTACCGGAGTTGAGCATTTTCTCAAGTACACGCTCCCCTGGTATCGTCGGTCGGTCGGGGAGATTGTCAAGGTTCCGCCGAAGATGATCGTCAACATCTGGGGCGGCTCAATCGACGAATATGCCGCGGTCGCCGCGAAGATCGGCAAGCAGGCGGACGCGATCGAAGTCAACGTGAGTTGTCCCAACGTCAAGTCGGGCGGCCACACCTTCGGACAGGATCCCGCGGTTTTGCGTGAGGTCGTCAAGGCCGTGCGCGCGGCCACCGAACTGCCGCTCATCGTCAAGCTCGCTCCGAACGTGCCTTCGATCGTCCCGTTCGCCGAGGTCTGCGCCGAGGAAGGGGCGAATGCGCTTTCGCTCATCAACACGATTCCTGCAATGGTGATTGACATCGAGAAGCGGCGTCCGGCGATCGCGAATGTGACTGGCGGACTTTCCGGACGCGCGGTGCATCCTGCCGCGGTCAAGATTGTCTATGACGCCTATCGTGCCGTTAAATTGCCGATCCTCGCGATGGGCGGCGTCTATGAGGCGAAGGACGCCATTGAGTTTATGCTCGCCGGTGCGACGGCGGTCGCGATCGGCACTGCCAATTTCTCGGATCCCGCAACCATTGCCTGCGTTCACGACGGCATTGTCGAATACTGCGAACGTCAGGGCTTTGCGAAGGTTTCCGATCTTACTGGAGCGCTTGAAACGTGAAGACCCTTACCCGATACGTGCTCATCGAGTTCATAGTCCCGCTCTTCTACTGTCTGACGGGATTCCTCTCGATCTACGTGCTTTTCGATCTCTTCGGTTCGTTCTCGCGGATGAACAAGGCGCAGATCGACTTCGCAACCGCGCTTCGCTATTTCTGCGGTTATCTCGCTCCGTTCTTCCATTACATCGTGCCCGCGGCGCTTCTGCTGGCGACGCTGTATACGATGTGGATGTTCTGCCGCCATTCGGAAATCACCGCGATGCGCGCGAGCGGCATCAGCTTCTTTACGATCGTCAAGCCGCTTTTGTCCGTCGCGTTCGTGATGGCGCTGGCGGTGATGTGGGTCAACGAGGAGTACGTGCCCGAGAATTCGCACTGGGCGGCTCAGATGAAGACGTATCAGTTCGATCAGAAGGAATTTCGGATGGCGGACAACATCGTCTTTCGCAATACTCCTTCCTCCCGCACCTGGAACATTGAGCGGATGCTTGACCGCGAGGGCAAGAAGCTCGGCAAGGTCAAGGTCACGGTGGACCGTCCCAACGGCGGTGCGCGAAAGCTCAATATCGAGGCGGAGGGTGCGGAGTATCTGGACGGCGAGTGGTGGTTCATGAAGCCACGCATCCAGCATTACGATGCGGCGGGACAGGAGACGAAGTCGCTGACGCCTGAGCTTGACTCGCTTACGATTCGCTGTTTCGATGACTTCGAGGAAACGCCGCGCGATTTCATCATGCAGAATCGTCCCTGGAAATACAACTCGATTCTCGATCGCTTCCGCTATCTCAAGATGCACACCGACCTTTCGTCCGAGTCGCGGCGGGACTGCCTCTACGATACCTGGGCGCAGATCATGTCGCCCTGGGCCTGCATCATCATCACGCTTTTCGCGATTCCCGCCGGCATCGCGTCCGGACGCCAGAGCGTCTTCAAGGGCATTCTCGGCGCGCTCGGCATGTTCTTCGCGTTCTACACTTTCGACATTCTCATGATGATTCTGGCGAAGAACGGACTCGTTCCGGTGATTCCCGCGGCGGTGGCGCCGTGCGTGCTATTCCTGGCATTGGGCATCCGTTCGTTCTACAAGCAGCGCTGACAAGGTGTGAAGTGAAAGCTCGCAGGGGACAGGCGATGGTGGAGTATCTGGTGGCGCTTGCGATGCTGCTGGTGGTGGTGGCGATTCTGTGGGGATTGGTCGAGACGGCGTTCCGATACGCCGATAGGACGGAAAACCTGGTTTCAAGTGAATATCCTTAAATAGGAGGTAACGACAATGAATAAAGTGATGAAGGCAATGAGAAAAGGTCAGACGATGGTCGAGTACATCATCATCGTCGCCCTGATCGCGGTTTCGCTGATCGCGGTCTTCACCTACCTCTCCCGGGCAATCGGCAAGAAGGCCGCCGGTGCCGCGGATGCGCTTTCGCAGGAAGAGGGGACCAAAGCGAAGGATGCCGCCGATGGCATCGACTCCCAGGCCATTCGCAAGCTGGGCGAATAATGTCAGGAAGGGCCAGGCGATGGTCGAGACGGTGGTCGCCGTCTTGATCATCACCTCGGTCTTTCTCTGTCTTTTCAAACTGTCCCACCTGCTGACGGGCAAGATCCTCCTGCAGCATGCGGCGATGCGCGTGGAGCGTGCGCGTTCGGTGGGGTTCAATGATTTCATGTGCCGCAAAGCCGCCCGCGTCTCGGTGATTCCGGTAGCGGGCAAGCGTCTCTGGCCGGAAGGTGACCAGCTCGACTGGTCCATGGAGAATGCGCGCGTTCCCATCTACATGAACACCGCAAACGGAGCGATTGCGCGCGGTGTGCTTGAGTACGAAGGATGGAATCGCCTCGTCGTGGAGCCGGGGAACGGACACGAGGCGCGGCTTCGTCTGAAGAACGATTGGTTCGATGTCAACGGCAAGGCGGCTATGGAGTGTAACTTCGGCTATTATATGGATGACGAGGGACGCTGATGAGGATGCGGAAAGGACAAGTCGCGCTTTATCTGCTGCTGGTGATTGTCGCCATCGCCGTGCTCGTCTTCATGAACCTGAACGCCTATCTCGCGGTCACTGCCAAGAATCGTGCGATGAACGCAGGCGACAGTGCCGCGCTCGCGGCGTCCCGACATCAAGGCGATCTTCTCAATCTGATCGGATATCTCAATGTCGAGCATCTCAAGCTGCTCATGCCGAGGGTGGTTCCCGAAGGGACCCCTCGCTCCAAGGAAGAGCGGCTCGCGGAGGCGGGCAAGTTCGTTTCGCAACAGGCGCGGCTCACTTTCTTAGGTCCGCTCGAGGGCATTCGGCTTGCGAACGAGGCGGCGAAGAGGGTCGGTGCCGCGGGGAATGCGCATCTCGCGGCGCTGCTGAGGGAACATGTGGACGAGATCCGCTCCGTCTACATGGAAAATCCCGATCTCTATCCCGAACCCTGGGAAGGGGCGTGGGAGGAATATGCCGCGGCGTTTTCGCAGGCGATTGCAGGTGGCATCGTGGCGGGTCCCGACAATATCGACTTCATCAATGCCTCGACTGGACATTACCTCATGATGAAGCAGTTCTACAACGCGGTTGCCGCGCGCAGCTGGTGTTGGTTCTACTTCAATGCTCGGGGACTTTTAGATTCCTATTCGTCTTATCGGGACTGGCCGCCGATGCCGTCCGCCGATGACAAGACGCGCGAGGCGCGCTGCGTGAACTGCGAGGTCTATTCGCTGCATCTTACATCCGTCGTCGGCTCCGCGCGCAATCTGTTCGGGGACGCGATGATCGAGAAACTTAGCGGCGAGAAGATCGTGAAGAAGGGGCCTGATTTTCTGGAAAGCGCCTTCGAGGAGGATCTGCTCGACGATCAGAATCAGGTCTGGTACATTTACGATGACGGACATTGGCGCAACTGGTGGGAGATCGATCCGGACGGCAAATGGAAGTTTCCGGTGGTCGGTCGGGTGCGTCCGCAATTCGATGTGAAGGGCTGTGCCGCGATCTGCCGCGTCTACGAGGATTTCAAGGACATCCTTTCGAACGTGAACGGCGACAAGGAATTTGCAACGCGTGAAGTGCAATGGGCGGGCGCGGCAAAACCGATTGCCTCCGTCCGGAACATGAATGACGAAGACGATGTCGTCACGGCTTTCAACAATCTCGTGGTGCCGTGCGAGTGGACGTCCTGCCTCGTGCCGCTCGATACGGTCGGCGGCAAGGATATGTCCACAGCCGATGTTGACTGGATGCATCACATCAAGAACGACCTTCCGCCTTATCTTGAGAATGGTCCCGACGCCTTGAATGGCGGATGTCGCTATTGCCAGATTCTTCGCGACTGGGAGAAGGAAGAGCTGCGTTCGCGGGCTCGGGAGTGGCTGAAGACGAGCTCCGAGAGCTGCATTCGTGCGCAAGGCAGCGGCACCGAGGCGGGAGGTACACCTCATGGTCATTAAGGCACGAGGCGGACAGGCGCTCATTGAACTTGCAGTCGGTATGTTCACGCTGGCGCTCGTTGTGTCCGCCCTCGTCTGTTTCGCCCTCTATATCGCCAAATCCCTTGAGGCGCAGAATCTAAATCGCGGCGATCCGCCCAAATTCAAGAATGAGATTTTTGGACTTACTCCGTAGTTTCTCGCGGTTATTCAAAAAATCTTCAGTTTTTAAATTTTCCCCCTTGTGCGTGCCGTCCGAGTTATGGTATAATACGCTCACTTTTCGGAACAACGGGGTTGTGGCGCAATTGGTTAGCGCACTGGACTGTCGATCCGGGGGTTGCGGGTTCGAGCCCCGTCGACCCCGCCAAGTACGAAAAGCACGAGTTTGCCTCGTGGTGTAATGGT
>DCIL01000046.1:12082-12534 GCA_002315875.1 Verrucomicrobia bacterium UBA1727
CGAATCCTTGCCCCACCACCACTTCTGTGTCTGTCCCGTGGTGTAGTGGCCGCACAGGGGTTTTTGATACCCTTAGTCCTGGTTCGAATCCAGGCGGGACAACCAACCTCCGACTTGCATTTTTCTCCTTGTTTGGTTGCGCAATTAAGCCCATTATGGTATAATACGCGAAATTTTTCAACCAAAAATGCCCTTTGGGCTTAAATTAAGGAGAAATGCTAATGGCCAAGACGCCTAAGTTCGCCAACGCGAAGGTTTTCGCGTGGGTTGATAAGTGGAACAAGATCTGCACGCCTGACAAGGTTGTCGTCGTGACGGGTTCTAAGAAAGAGCATCTCGACATCTGCGAGATGATGGTCAAGAAGGGCCAGTTCACGAAGCTCGACGCGAAGAAGCGTCCTGACTGCTATCTCGCCCGCTCCCACGAGTCCGACGTTGCGCGCGTCGAGGGC
>DCIL01000046.1:12558-12776 GCA_002315875.1 Verrucomicrobia bacterium UBA1727
GTTCATCTGCTCGAAGAAGGAGATCAACGCGGGTCCCACGAATCACTGGATGGATCCCGAGGTGATGAAGAAGCTCATGCTCAAGAGCTATGCCGGCTGCATGAAGGGCCGCACGATGTACGTCATCCCGTTCGCGATGGGTCCGATCGGCAATCCGATCACCCAGTACGGCATTGAGGTCACCGACTCGCCTTACGTCGTCGTCAACATGAACATCA
>DCIL01000041.1:0-198 GCA_002315875.1 Verrucomicrobia bacterium UBA1727
TCCCGGCGCTCAACGGCAAGCTCACCGGCATGTCCGTCCGCGTTCCTACCTCTGACGTCTCGTTCGTCGACCTCACGGCCGAGCTCGAGAAGCCTGCTTCCTACGAGGATATCTGCGCGGCGATGAAGAAGGCGTCCGAGACGCCGGTCGCTGAGGGTGGCCTCCAGGGCGTCCTCGGTTACACCGACGAGGCGGTCG
>DCIL01000041.1:255-7104 GCA_002315875.1 Verrucomicrobia bacterium UBA1727
ACGTCAAGGCCGGCATCCAGCTCGATCCGACCTTCGTCAAGGTCTGCGCGTGGTACGATAACGAGTGGGGTTACTCGAACAAGGTTGTCGAGATGGCCCGCGTCATCGCCAAGTGAGAGCGCTAAGCTTAAATTAGCGTCCTTCGGCGGCTGGGAGCGATCCCGGCCGCCGTGATTGTTTAACACCACTTCATCCGATGTACACTGACATTCCGTTCTGGCTTTCGATCGTTTTCATGCTCGGCGGCTTCGCGCTGCTGACGTGGTCCAGCGACTTCTTTGTGGACGGAGCCGCGGCGATTGCGAGATTGCTCGGCATCTCTCCCTTCGTCATCGGCATGGTGATCATCGGCTTCGGAACGAGCGCTCCGGAGCTTTGTGTTTCTGTGATGTCCGGTCTTGCCGGGCATTCCAACATCTCGCTCGGCAATGCCTACGGAAGCTGCATCTTCAATGTCGCGGTGATCCTGGGCGTCTCGGTCATGATCTTTCCGTTAGTCGTAAGACCTGCGATCGTCTACGTGGCGGGGCCGGGGCTCGCGGCGATTTCCGTATTTTCGTATTGGGTGCTGTCGGACGGCATCTGCTCCCGCGCCGAAGCGACCGCCCTGTTGATTGCCTTCGCGATCATCCTTCCCGCCTATTGCTGGTTCGATCAGAAGACCAAGGCGCGGAAAAATTCGCAGGAAGCAGAAGCCGCTCCCGAGAAAACCGATCGTCCCTCGGCCCCGATGGCGGTCGTGAAACTGGTGGTCGGTCTCAGCGTGCTGATCGGTTCTTCGCATCTGCTCGTGTGGGGTGCGGTTGATTTCGCGAAGTTCGTCGGGGTGAGCGATCTCGTGATCGGGCTTACAATCATCGCGGCGGGAACGTCGCTTCCTGAACTTGCGAGCGCGGTCGTGTCCGCCCGCCGCGGCGAACACGAGTTCGTGCTCGGCAACATCATCGGGTCCAATCTCTTCAATACCCTCGCGGTGGTCGGGCTTGCGACTTTCATCTCGCCGCTCGTCCCCGAGAACGGCCACCCCGCCTTCTCCCCTTACATCCTCACCCGTGACCTGCCGCTGATGACGCTGCTGTCGATTTCGCTCACACTCTTCGGCGTCAATTGGCGGCATCCCAAATGGCCGGGGGCGATCGTGCGCCGTGAGGCCTTCGTGTGGCTTCTTGTATATGTCGTCTATACGATCGTGATGTTCCTTCAGGAGACGGGGAGAATTTGAAGGTTCGCTATCTGATTGCGGCGGTGCTGTTGGGACTGACGCTGGGCGGCCAGTTCTGCCTCAGAAGCTTTCGTTCTGCCGCGGTGCCGGCGCTTACGGAAGGTGCGTATGCCGCGCTCGGGGGCTTGAGGTCGATCGCCGCCGAGGTGATCTGGTTCCGGGCGGACCGTCTGCAGGAGGAAGGGCGCTATGTCGAGCTCGCTCAGCTTGCCGAGATGCTTTCGCTCATGGAGCCGCACACTCCCGAGATCTGGAGCTACGCGGCCTGGAATCTCGCTTACAACATTTCGGTGATGATGCCGACTCCAGAGGACCGCTGGCGCTGGGTCGATTCCGGCATTCGTCTCCTTCGTGACCGCGGACTCAAACTCAATCCGCGCTCTTCCGAAATCTGCCGCGAACTTGCCTGGATGTTCGAACTGAAACTCGGCACCAACCTCGATTCCGCCGCGACTTTCTACCGCGAGCGCTGGCGCGAGATCGTGCTGGACGTGAAACGCCGCGGTGCGTGGGAAGAACTCGGGATGGATCCTTCGATGATGGCGAAGATCGAGCAGGCGACGGGTTTCGATGATTGGACGGATCCGCAGCTTTCCGCTATCTACTGGGGTGGACGCGGCGGCTGCGCCGACATCGTCAACCAGGCGTCCGTCATCTATCGTCGCAATCACTCGAAGTAAGGCCTTCGAGGAAGGTGCTCAGTCGCCTCAAGTGAGGCACGAGATTGGCGTCGAGATTCTCGGTCAGAAACGGTATCACCACATGTCGCACGCGGTTGCGCTCGATCGAGGTGTCGTCGTTGGACATGTCCTCGCACCAGGTCTCTCCGTATTTACGAAGGTAGTCCTTGAGCTCGGCATCGCGGCAATCGAGGAGGGGACGCACGAAGCGGATTTTCCCGACGGTGCTTTTCTCGCGAATGTTCGCAAGTGACACGCGCTTCAGGCGCATGAGAAAGGTCTCGGCGACGTCATCTGCATGGTGTCCCGTAGCGATGGCATCGAGTCCGTAACGCTTCATCGCCTTCTCGAAGAACGCAAGCCGCACCCGCCGCGCCGCCATCTCCAGCGATTCGCCTTTCTCCTGAACGACCTCGGCATGCGTGCCTGCGAACTTCACGCCGAGGCGTTTGGCAAGGTCGCGTACGAATCGGTACTCCGCCTTGGATTCGCGCCTCAGTCCGTGATCGACATGCAGAATCACGAACCGTTCCGCGGCGTTCTTCTTCTTGCCGCCCTTGGTGAGCAGAAAGGCAAGCGCCACGGAATCGGACCCGCCGCTGACGGCGATTCCGATCTTCCCCGACGGAAGTATTCTGCGATTGATCTTCACGCCGCGTATTATACCAAATCGGACTAATTCCGGTTGTTTGGGTGGAGGAGAGTGTAGTATAATACCGAACGATGAAACCGCTGGAGGAGATTATTGATGAGGTGCGCGGCAAGATTGAGGCCGCGTGCGCTAAGGTGGGACGCAATGCGTCCGAAGTCGAAATCATCGCCGTCACGAAGACGCACGGTGAGGATGTCGTGCGCGAGGCGCGCGATGCCGGACTTTCCATCGTGGGCGAAAACAAGGTTCAGGAGGCGCTCTGGAAGAAATCCGCCGCGGTCGGCGGCATGGAATGGCATCTGATCGGACACCTCCAGTCCAACAAGGTGCGCGCAGCGCTCGAGACCTTCGATTTCATCCACTCCGTCGATTCGCTCAAACTGGCGGACCGCATCAATTTCGTGGCGGACGAAATCGGGGCGCGTCCGCGCATCCTGCTCGAGGTCAATGTCGCCGGCGAGAAGTCGAAAACCGGTATGAAGATCGAAGAGGTCGAACCGACCTTGCGCCACATCATGGAGAATTGTCCGCGCCTTACGGTCGAGGGACTGATGACCATGGCGCCGTTCTCCGAGAACAGCGAAGACGCGCGGCCGTATTTTCGCGCCCTCAGGGAATTGCGCGATCATCTTGAGTCCGCGCTGAACATTCGCCTGCCGCGGCTTTCGATGGGAATGAGCGGCGATTACGTCGTCGCGGTCGAGGAAGGCGCCACCTGGGTGCGCCTCGGCACGGTCCTCTTCGGGGAGCGTCCGCGCCTGAAGAGCGTTCGCGCCTCTGCGGACGACGACTCCGCCGCTTTCGGAGGCCTCGATTCGTATTCGGGGGCAGGCCCGACGGTAAAGATACTCGATTGAAATGAAGAAGAACTGCACAGAAAAGGGCACGCTCGCGCTTGTCTCCCTCGGCTGCGCCAAGAACGCCGTCGATTTCCAGAACCGCATCGGAGCGTATCTCAAGAAGGGTTGGAAGATCTCCGAAGATCCCGACCACGCCGACGTCTGCCTCGTGAACACCTGCTCGTTCATCGCCCCCGCGCGTGAGGAGGCGGAGGCGGAAATCCGCCGCGCTCTCGAACTTAAGCGCTGCGGCAATTACGGCAAGGTGATCGTGTCCGGCTGCTATCCTGAGCGCTATCCCGAACGCCGCGACGCTTTTCCCGGGGTGGACGACTGGCTGGGCGTTCCCAAGGGATGGCAAGAGCCGCCGCTGCCTGCCTTCCGCCTTTCCGGATTCGCCCACGCCTATCTCAAGATTGCCGAGGGCTGCAACCACCGCTGCACCTACTGCGCGATTCCGCTCATCCGCGGACGCTACACCTCGCGTCCGATGGCGTCCATTCTCAGGGAGGCGCGCGCGCTCGTCGAGACCGGTTGCCGCGAGCTCAATGTGATCGCTCAAGATCCGATGCGCTGGAAGGACGGCAAGCACAATCTCGTTTCCCTTCTTCGTGAGATCGACCGCATCAAAGGCGATTTCTGGGTGCGCGTCCTTTACAGCTATCCGAACGAACTCACTGAAGATTTCATCGTCTGGATGATGACCTCTCCGCACGCGGTGAAGTACGTCGACATTCCGATTCAGCATACCGTTCCCGCGGTACTCGAGAAAATGAACCGTGCCCGCGCGGTCGAGGCGAGCCGGAGCGCGGCGGAAGTGCTGCGCGAGATCGTGCCGGACATCACGGTGCGCACTACCATCATGACCGGCTTCCCGGGCGAGACCGAAGCGCGTTTCAAGGAAATGCTCGCCGATCTCAAGCGGATGCAATTCGATCATCTCGGAGCGTTCGCGTACTCTCCCGAAGAGGGCACTAAGGCCGCCTCCTTCCGCGGCAAGGTGAAGCGCGAGGTCGCGGAAGCGCGCGAGCGGCTGGTGATGAAGCAGCAGGAAGAGATCTGGAAACTCAAGTCCGCTCGCATGCTCGGCAAGGCCTTCCGTGCACTCGTGGTCGCGCGCGGAGTCGCCCGCATGGAAAGCCAGGCGCCGGATGTGGATGGCGTCGTGTTCCTTACCGGTCGTAACGGCTCTTTCGCGCAGGTGGGCGACTTTGTTAAGGTTCAGCTGATGGAGGTCGAGGGCTTCGACTTCATCGGTAAGGTGGTGCGCTGATATGTATTCACTATTGCTGGCTGCGTCCGTCTTCACCGCAACGCCGATCGCCCCCGGTGAGGTGATCGAAGAGACGGTCGTCAACGAAATCGAGCACGCGCTTTCGCGTGCACCGGAGGTCGAGGTGTCCGCCGGAGTTCGCGGCGCATCGCACTGGAAATCGTCAAATCCCACGGAACTCGCGCTGAAGCTCGTTAGGTCCCAGCGTTCGGACGGACGCTGGTTCGAGGGTACGAACGATGTCACCGCCGCTGCGGTGCGCGCGCTCAAGCGGCTTGTGGGTATTCCCGATCCCGTGCCGCATCACTGGAAATTCAACGAGGCGCTCAGTGACGAGTTCGACGGCACTCAGCTCGATGCGCAAAAGTGGTACGACTTCAATCCGACTTTCTACGGACGCCGCACCGCGGGATTCCTCTTCTCGCGCGATTGCGTAGCGGTGTCGAACGGATGCCTACGACTCACGGCGCGGCAGTTGAAGGAGTCAGAAAAGACGCCCGAGAATCTTGCGCGCGGCTTTGACAAGTACGCGACTTCCATCATCAAGAGCAAAGCGGGCGGATGCTACGGATACTACGAATGCCGCGCCAAGGCGGCGCGCGGATGCGTCTCGAGCGCCTTCTGGATGTACGATCCGCATGCGGAGAATCTGAAGGTGAAGTATGCGCCCGGTGAGATCTCGGAAGAAATCGACATCTTCGAAATCTGCTCGAAGAAGGATCATCGCGGCAAGTATGATTGCGGGCGAATGCTCTTCAATACGGTGCACGCGGTGCTGACGCCTTATCTTGAGGCAACGGTCAGCATCGGACAGGTGCGGATGGCGGACAAGAGCGGCAAGACGAAGCTGCCGTTCGCACCGGACGAGGAATTCCACGTCTATTCGCTGTTGTGGACCAAAGACGCGATGGTCTTCTATCTCGACGGCGTCGAAACCTTCCGCCGCGCCAATGATCGGTTTCATCGTCCCTTGAAGGTGTCGTTCGATACCGAGATCATGGCGAGCTGGTTCGGCGTACCCGATCCGAAGGATCTGCCGTCCGTATTCGAGGTCGATTACTTCCGTGTTTGGGGAGGGAAGTAGAAGGAAAAAGGAAAAGGGAAAAGTGAAAAAGGCGAAGGCGAAGGTGGTGATAACGGCGGGCCCTACGCGGGAGCATCTTGATCCCGTGCGATTCCTTTCCAATCCTTCGACCGGACGCATGGGGTTCGCGATTGCGAAGGCGGCTGTCGAACGCGGCTTCGAGGTTACGCTGATCGCCGGACCCGTCGCTCTGAAGACACCGAAGGGCGTAAAGCGCATCGATGTGGTGAGTGCGCGGGAGATGTGCGCGGCGGCGGTTGAAGAGGCGAAGGCGGCCGATGTCTTCATCGCTACTGCCGCGGTGGCGGATTGGCGTCCCGCGAAGTGCGCGGCGCGCAAGCTTAAGAAGGACGAGATGAGCTCGGTCTTGAAACTCGTCAGGAATCCCGACATTCTCAAGACCGTCAATGCGACCGTGAAGCGCAAGGGTAATTCCGATCTCAAGCTCGTCGGATTTGCCGCGGAGACCGGCAATCCGATTTGTGAGGCCGCGCGCAAGTGCCGCGAGAAGGGGCTTGAGTTCATTGTCGCCAATGATGTGACCGCCAAAGGCGCGGGCTTCGGCGCGAGCACCAACCGCGTTGTGATTCTCGACAAGTTCGGCAACCGCAAGGCGCTTGCGCTGATGAGCAAGCTCGCCATCGGCCGCAGAATAATGTCCCTCGTTTGATTTACCGAACAACGGTCTATTTTGATATAATACGCGTGATTATGGAATTCGAAAATACCATCGGGCTTGAAACCCACGTGCAGCTCAAGACGAACACCAAGATGTTCTGCAGCTGTCTTCTGAAAACGGGCTGCGAGCCCAACACCAATGTCTGCCCCGTGTGTCTCGGCTATCCCGGGGCGCTGCCGGTAATGAACAAGGAGGCGGTCAAGTTCACCGTCATGTCCGGAATGATGCTCGGCGGCGAGATCAACCGTCACGCGACGTTCGATCGAAAGAACTATTTCTATCCCGACATGGCCAAGGACTACCAGATCTCCGAAAACGGCAATCCGCTGGTGATCGGCGGCGGTGTCGAGATTGCTTTGGCCGATGGCTCGAAGAAGTTCATCCGCATCAACCATATCCATCTCGAGGAGGATGCGGCGA
>DCIL01000041.1:7118-7423 GCA_002315875.1 Verrucomicrobia bacterium UBA1727
GCGGCGAAGATCAACCACTACGCCACCACTTCGGGGGTGGACTTCAACCGCGGCGGAACTCCACTCATGGAAATCGTCTCGGAGCCGGATATGGCCAGTGCGGACGAGGCGATCGCCTATCTCACCGCGCTTAAGGAAATGCTCGTCTATGCCGGCGTTTCGGACTGCAATCTCGAAGAAGGGAACATGCGTTCCGACGTCAACATCTCGATTCGTCCGAAGACCGGCGAAGGACTGCCCCTCAAGCCGGACGGCTCGATCGACTTCTCGAAACTCGGCACAAAGGTCGAGATCAAGAACATGAA
>DCIL01000041.1:7564-9131 GCA_002315875.1 Verrucomicrobia bacterium UBA1727
AGGAGAACGCCCACGACTACCGCTACTTCCCCGAGCCCGATCTCGTTCCGGTCGAGCTGAGCGAGGAGCAGGTCGCCGAGTGGCGCAAGCTTCTGCCGGAAAAACCCGAGCTGCGCCGTGCGCGCATGATCGAGGACTACGGAATCGCCGAGTACGATGCGGACGTCCTTTCCCAGCACAAGGCGAATGCCGATTACTTCGAGGCCGCCGCGAAGGGACTCGACAAGAAGGTCGCCAAACAGCTCTGCAATCTCTTCATGAGCGACGTGATGGCGCTGATGAATGCGAGCGGCAAGACGATCGGCGAGTGTGCGATGAAGCCCGTTGAACTTGCCGCGCTCGTGAAGCTTTCCGCCGCGGGCACGATCAACGGTCCCACGCTTAAGGAACTGCTGCCCGAGATCTTCGAGAAGGGGGGCGATCCGGAGGCGATCGTGAAGGAACGCGGACTCGGTGCGGTCAGCGATATGTCCGCCCTCGAAGCGTTCGTCGATCAGGCGATCGCGGCGAATCCGGGACCTGTCGCCGACTTCAAGGCTGGCAAGAAGGCCGCGGCCGGATTCTTCGTCGGACAGGTGATGAAGCTTTCGAAGGGCAAGGCCGATCCGAAGGTGCTCGGCCCGATGATCGCCAAGAAGCTGGCGGAAATATGAGAGGTTTGCTGATCGGTTTGGTGCTTGCTGTTGCGCTGTTCGGCTGTCAGTCGTATGACATCGTTCAGCGCAACATCTTCGTGAACGAATCGGGCGATCTCGTGTCCGTTGATTACGGCCGCAGCGAGAGCGATCACGTCAATTACTTCGTCTCTCCGGTCACCGGCAAGGAGATGGAGTTCAAGTCCAAACTCATGGTCAAGGTCGAACTGCCGAACGGCGACCGCGAGACCGCCTGGCAATGCATGAACCTCGTCTCCCGCGGCACCATGTACAAGACCGATGACGAGGAATGGATGTTCCTCGTGAGCGGCTTTTCCTTCGCCGTTTATCATCAGACCGAAGAGGACCAAACCCGCTACCGCGAGGTCTTCCGCGGCGTCCTCTGCGACACGCCCGAGCGCGAGGTCGAGAAAGATGCCAATGCCTGGAAGTGGCAGGATGTTCTTCCTGACGGACGCAATCGCAAGGATCCCAAGAAGTTCAACAAGAAGAAATGAATCCGTTAGATAATATTCGTGTGGTTCTTGTCGGAACGCTCTACACCGGCAACGTCGGCTCGTCCTGCCGCGCCATGGCCAACATGGGCATTCACCATCTGCGTCTCGCCGCGCCCAATCTGCAGAACGATTGGGAGGAAGGCCGCCGCCTCGCCGTTCATGCGACCGATCTCATCGACAACCGCGAGGAGTTCGCGACTTTCGAGGAAGCGGTGGCGGATTGCGTGGCCGTAGTAGGCACGACGGCGCGCGAAGGACTTTACCGTCAGCACGTGAAGGCGCCGCGCGATTGTGCCGCGGATATCCTCTCGCTCGCCGAGACCGGCCCCGTCGCGCTCGTGTTCGGACGCGAGGACAAGGGTCTTTTGAACGAAGAGGTCGCGCAGTGTACGCATCTCATCCGCATTCCCGTGG
>DCIL01000041.1:9240-11374 GCA_002315875.1 Verrucomicrobia bacterium UBA1727
CGCATGAGAAGGCGCCGCCCGCGCCTCAGGCCCAGAAGATGCAGCTTATGAAGAACTGGGCGAAGATGCTTCAGGAGATCGGCTTCATGAAGGAGGAGCAGACCGATCACTTCATGCAGGGCTTCCATCGCGTCTTCTCCCGCGGCGTATTCACCAAGGATGACGCCGCGCTGATGCTCGGTGTCGCTCGTCAGGCGATCTGGGCGAAGGAACATGCCGTACATACTTAAGAGGCTGATCCTGATGATTCCGACCTTTCTCGGAATCACTCTCGTCTGCTTCTCGCTGACGCGTTTCCTGCCGGGCGGTCCCGTGGAGATGCGGTTGATGAGGATGAAAGGCCTCGCCGCCCAAGGCGAGGGCGGAGCCGCCGCGGCCGCGCAGGTGAAACAGGTGTCCGCCGAATACCGCAAGGAACTCGAAAAGCAGTTCGGCTTCGACAAGCCGATCCTCCGGCAGTATTGGGACTGGCTCGTCGTGAACCGTATGGGACTCAAGCTCGCCAGTTACGATTATCCCGACCGCACGGCCTGGCAGCTTATCCGCGATCGCATTCCCGTCTCGCTCTGGTTCGGCGTCATTTCCTTTCTGCTGACCTATCTCCTCTGCATTCCCCTCGGCATCGTCAAGGCGCTTCGCCATCGCCAGGCGTTCGATGCCGTCTCCTCGCTGCTCGTCTTCGCCGCCTATGCCGCGCCTTCGTTTGCGCTTGCGATGTTGCTGAAGATGGTCTTTTGCGGAACGATGGACGGCCTCCCCGACCTCTTTCCGATCGGTGGACTTTCAAGCGACTTCGGTCTTCCGCCCACCACCTTCGAGTTTCTTCTCGACCGCGCGTGGCACATGGCGCTGCCGGTTGCCTGCTATGTGGCCGGCTCCTTCGCGATGCTGACGCTGATGATGAAGAATTCGCTCCTCGATCAGATCTCCGCCGATTACGTGCGCACCGTCATCGCGAAGGGCGCGACCCGCCGCCGCGCCGTCTGGTTTCATGCGCTCAGAAATTCGCTCATTCCCATCGCCACCGGCTTCGGCTCGATGATCTCGCTGCTCTTCGCCGGCTCCATCATCGTCGAGACGGTCTTCGAGATTCCCGGCATGGGCCGCCTCAGCTGGGATGCTCTCGTCGGTCGCGATTACGCCGTCTTTCTGGCGCTGCTGGCGCTTACTTCGGTCTTCCAGCTGATCGGCAACCTGATTTCCGATATCGCCTACATCATCATCGACCCTCGAATCGACTTCGCAAGGAAATGATTCTCTCTCCGCTCACCGTCAAGCGCTTTAAGTCGTTCCGGAGAATCCGGCGCGCCTGGTGGTCGTTGCTGGCGCTGGGGGCGATCTTCGTCTTTTCGCTTTGCGCCGATTTTGTCTGTCCGTGCGATCCGCGCGCGGTAGTCGATGTGAAGGAGCTCGAGCCGTATCGTGAAGTTGAGGTCGAGCACGTCTACGACATCAAGGCGGCGCGTTTCAACCTGACCGACAACGGAAAGGTGACCGATTACGAAGGTCCGAAGGAACTTCTCGATTTGGTCAAGGTTTCCGCGAAGGGCGAGATTTCCGCTCCTGCCGGTTACAAGGTGAACGTCAAAGATCGCAAGGACTATCGCCGCGTGTTTCTCGAGCCGGAGGATCCGCCGGCGATGGTCGAGCGGCGTCTGCCGCCGAAGGATGTGGCGTTTCCGTTCCGTCCGGTGCCGGGACATCCCTTCGGACTCGACGCCGGCGGTCGCGATGTGTACGCGCGCGTTGTTCACGGGCTCAGAATCGCGCTTCTTTTCGGTCTTGCCCTGGCGCTTTCGGGAATGTTCTTCGGGGCGGTGATGGGAGCGGTAGAAGGGTATTTCGGCGGACTCCCCGATCTCGTCTGCCAGCGGTTCACCGAAATCTGGAGCGCCTTGCCGTTTCTCTACGTGATGATCTTCATCGGTTCCACGGTCGGACGCTCCTTCACCGTGCTGCTCATCTGCTATGCGCTGTTCAACTGGATCACCGTTTCCTATTACATGCGCGCGGAGTTCCTGCGCCTTAGATCCCGCGCCTATGTCGAGGCGGCGAAGATTCACGGCTTTTCGACCGCGCGAATTCTCTTCGTTCATATCCTGCCCAATTCGCTCACGCCGCTCATCACGCTCTT
>DCIL01000041.1:11538-11774 GCA_002315875.1 Verrucomicrobia bacterium UBA1727
GGCGCTTTTCATCGTGATGTTGCTCGCGGTGCTCGTCGGCGAAGGTCTTCGTGACGCGTTCGACCCCCGCGAAAGCTCTCACCTCGAATGACGCTTGTTGAAAGGCGAGGGAAGTGAGACAACAAGCGTACAACAGCAAGTTGAAGACGGTCGATAGCAAGTCGATGTCGGTCGATAGCAAGGTAAAGACGGTCGATAGCAAGGTGGCTGCCAAGCCTTGCTGTCGTACGCTTGCT
>DCIL01000041.1:11887-15980 GCA_002315875.1 Verrucomicrobia bacterium UBA1727
CCTTCACCTTCACCTTCACCTTCGCCTTCGACTTCGACTTCGCCTTCCCCCGCCCCCACCCCCGCCCCCACTTGCTGTCGTACGCTTGCTGTCGATTGGGTTGCGCTTGGCAACCCGTTTCTGCTTGATGCGCCGCTTCTCGTCTCGACGCGAGTTTCAACGGCCATACCGCCGTCTGAGCTCGACACGCTCGTTTCGAAGGCCGTGGCTCGCGCCGAAGGCCGCCTTCTGCAACTCTCGCCGTTTCAGCCGCAATCGCCAGGCGAAGTCGCGCGCGGGCATTACGGCAAGCCGCGCTTCGAATGGCTAAATCTTGCCGCGCGAAACATAGCCGATCTTGCAATTGACTGGGCGAGACCGAGATTGAATGTTTAGCGAAAGATTCGGTATAATACGAAAGATTTTTTTGATTGTTGGAAAACCATAACGAAAAAAGGAATGACAATGGAAAACCGTACTGCTCAGATGACACGCCGCGGCTTTGTCTGCGGATTCGGAATGTTCTCGCTTTCGCTCTACGCGGCGAAGCACGATCTCGCTCCGCGCGATGATTTCAAGGGCGTCGTGAAGGGGCGCAAGATCCGCATCGCCTCCATCGGCTGCGGCGGCATGGGCGGTGGCGCGACCCGTTCGCTGATGAGCGCCGGTTGCGAGATCGTCGCCATCTGCGATATCAATCCGAAGGCGTTCGATTCGTGGGAGAAGGACTTCCCCGGCATTCCTAAGTTCACCGACTACCGCGACATGCTCAAGGCGCTCGGCGACAAGTTCGAGGCGGTGCAGGTCGGAACGCCCGACCACACCCACGCCTACATCTCGATCGATTGCATGAACGCCGGCAAGCACGTCTATGTTCAGAAACCCCTCGCCCGCACCTTCGAGGAGTGCGAGCTCATGCTCGCCGCGGCGGTCCGCAACGGCGTCGTCGTGCAGATGGGCAATCAGGGACACCCCGGCGTCTGGCGTTACGCGGCGCTGAGAGATGCCGCGGTCTGGGGCGATGTCAAGGAGATCTACAGCTGGTCGGATCGTCCCGTCTGGCCGCAGGGCATGAAGAAGTATGCCGAGGCGAAGCCGCTTCCCGCCGGGTATGATCCCAAGGCGTGGGACTGCTGGTGCGGACCTTCCCCCGACCATGGCTACTCGAGCGCCTACCACAACTTCCGCTGGCGCGGCTGGTGGGACTACGGCTGCGGTGCGATCGGAGACATGGCCGTGCACAACGCCGACCCTGCCTTCTGGACGTTCCAGCTCGGACTCCCCGTCTCGGTCAAGGCCGACACCTACGGAGAAGGTCCGGTCACCATCGCGTATCCGAAGAAGTCCCGCATCGAGATGACCTTCGCGCCGAACAAGTGGCTTCCCAACGGCATCAAACTCGTGTGGACCGATGGCGGAGTTCTTCCCGACATGGACAAGATCTCCGGCCTCCGCGATTATGCCAAGCTTCACGCCGTCGATCTCGAGAAGCGCAAGGAGGAGAAGGCGAAGAAGGACGGCAAGCCCTACACGAAGCCGGCCGAGCTTAAGCCGGTCGTTCCGGACAACGGCCTCATCATCGTCGGCAGCCGCGCGACCACCATCGGCGGCTCGCACGCTTCCACTCCGGCCGTCATCGCCGGTGACAAGTCGGTCGTCAACGCCACGCTCAAGAAGGTCCCGCAGAAGTGGAACTACAACCACTATCGCGAATTCGTCGAGGCGTGTCTCGAGAAGAATCCGGCGAAGTGCGGCTCGTGCCTCCAGTACGCCGCGCCGCTCACCGAGGCGCTGCTCGTCGGCTGCATCGCGCTCCGCTTCCCGGGCGAGGAACTGAAGTTCGATCCCAAGGCGAAGAAGTTCACTAACAAGCCGGAGGCGAACGAGTTTCTCAAGGCGCCGAAGCGCGGCAGCTGGGATTTCTCCAAACTCGCCGCCAAGTAACAAGTACGCGAAAGGAACAGATCGATGTTCGTCACGATTGCCGCCGTTGTCACGTCCGCGATGATGCGGGGACCTTTCCCGATCATGTCCACTCCGTACTTCGAGGACGGGTCCGTCGATTATGACGGACTCTCCCGCGAGGTGCGCTATCTGGAGAAGTGCGGAACGCCAGGCGCGATCTGGTGTCAGTCGAATGACGCCGTCGATCTGCTCACGACCGAGGAGAAGTTCAAGGGCTTCGAGGCCTGCGCGACTGCCGCGGAAGACCTCAAGGTCGTGCTGACGCTCGGTGCGAACGGAACGAACACCGCTCATCTTCTCGAGATCGCGACCGAGATCGAGAAGGTGGCGGCGCGGCATCCGAAGGCGAAGATCGCGATGATCTCGCGTCCGCCGGACGACTCCAGCAGCGAGGCGGACATCGAAAAGGCGTGGCGCGCGCTCGGCAGGATCGCGAAGCGTCCCGTCATCTTCCAGACCTATGGTACGGACAAAACCCCGACGCCTTCGGTCGCGCTGCTGGTTCGGCTCGCGAAGGAATTCCCCGAGGCCTACGGCTACATCAAGGAGGAGGCCGGTGGATGGTCCGCCTGCGAGCGGATGCTCAAGGAGAACGAGTTCAAGCCCGACATCAAGACCGTCATGTCCGGCTGGGGCGGTTGGCAGTGGCTCATAATGCTGCGTGAGTTCGGCTGCGAGGGACTCGTCACCGAGCGCGTCGCCTATGCCCCGGTGCTCGCCGCGATCTGGCGCGAGTTCTCGAACAAAAGCCGCGTCAACGACGATCGGCTCACCCTCGGCTTCGCGCTCTATCGGCTGATGATCGACCAGCGCAATTTCCCGGGCGGCGGCCTTCGCGACTATTCGCTCTACTATCTCGTCAAGGAAGGGGTTTTCAAGACCACGGTCACGCGGCGGTATGCCAAGGCCAAGGAGACCGAGGCCGGCAGTTTCGGCACCGGAAAGTCATGGAAGCTCGACTCGCTCAAGATCAAGGACAGCCAGCGCCGCGAACTCGATCGCCTCCACGAGACCATGATGCGTTTCTCCAGCGGGAACTGATTTGGTATAATACGCGTTCCAAAAGGTTTCCCTAAAGGAGAGATAAATGGGCGGTTTTTGCGGAGTCATTTCAGATGAAGATTGCGTAAGCGACCTTTTCTTCGGCACTGACTATCACAGTCATCTCGGCACGCATCGCGGCGGCATGGCGGTGTTGGGGCCGAAGGGCTTTCAGCGGTCGATCCACAACATTCAGAATTCGCCGTTCCGATCCAAGTTCGAGAACGATGTCGGCCGTTTCGCCGGCAACCTCGGCATCGGCGTCATCTCCGATACCGATCCGCAGCCGCTGGTGATGAGCTGCCGTCACGGAACCTTCGCGATCGTCACGGTCGGTCTCATCACCAACATTGAAGAACTTAAAAACGAACTCTTCAACGGCAATCGTGCGCAGCTGCAGTATTCCACGACGAGCGGCATGGTGGGGCCGACCGAAGTCGTCTCGGCGCTGATCGCGACGCAGGATACCGTCATCGAAGGCGTGCGGTTCGTCCAGGAAAAGATCAAGGGCAGCTGCTCGCTGCTGATCGTCACCGACACCGGGCGCCTCTACGCCGCGCGCGACCGTTACGGCCGCACTCCCATCGTGATCGGACACAAGGAGGGCTCGACCATCGCGCTCATGGAATCGTGTGCGCTTGCCAATCTCGGTTACAAGCATCTTCGCGATCTCGGCCCAGGCGAGATGGTCGAGATCGAGCCGGACGGCATCACGACCGTCATCGAGCCGGGCAGGAAGATGGCGATCTGCTCGTTCCTCTGGGTCTATTACGGCTATCCCGCTTCGTCTTACGAGGGGCGCAACGTCGAGATGGCGCGCTATCGCTGCGGCTCGGCGCTCGCCAAGCGCGATGCCGAGCTCAACATCGATGCCGCCTGCGGCATTCCCGATTCCGGCATCTCCCACGCCCTCGGCTACGCGCATGAAAAGGCGATCAAGTACTGCCGTCCGTTCGTCAAGTACACTCCCACCTGGGCGCGCTCGTTCATGCCGTCCGATCAGAAGCAGCGCGAGCGCGTCGCTTCGATGAAGCTCATTCCGATCCCCGGCCTCATCAAAGACCGCCGGCTCGTCTTCTGCGACGATTCGATCGTCCGCGGCACCCAG
>DCIL01000041.1:15997-17190 GCA_002315875.1 Verrucomicrobia bacterium UBA1727
AGCTCGGCAAGCAGGCCGACCGTCTTTACGGCGAGGGCTGCAAGGAAACGCACGTGCGCATCGCCTGCCCTCCGCTCCTCTATCCCTGCCGCTTCATCAACTACTCCCGCTCCAAGAGCGAATACGATCTCATCTCGCGCCGGTACATCCGCGGCCGCGAAGGGGACGCAGCCGACATCTCCAAGTACATCGATCCCAACGGCGAGGAATACAAGGGTATGGTCGAGTACATCCGCGAGAAGCTGAATCTCACTTCGCTTTCGTTCCAGACCGTGGACGATCTCGTCGCGGCGATCGGGCTTCCGAAGGACATGCTCTGCACCTACTGCTTCACCGGCGAAGACGTTTCGATGCCAGGTTCCTGCGCGCACGGCTGCAAGAACTGTCCCCACCATTGCGGCGGTTGACCGCCGATTCTGGTAAATTTATGGTATAATACCGAGAAATATGGACCAGATACTTCAGCTTCTCATTCAAAACGGCTACATCGACGAGCAGCAGGCCAAAGATCTCGCCGACCTCGCCAAGACCGAATCGAAGAGCGTTCGCCAGATCGTCATCGACCAGGGCGTCCTCGATGAGGATTCCCTCCTGGCGGCGATGGCGGCCTATCAGGATACTGAGGCCATCGACCTCGGCGCAATGACCATCGAAAGCGAGGTCACCGAGGCGATCCCCGCGTCCACGGCCCGAATCTACAATGTCTTTCCCGTTGCCGCAGATCCCTCTTCCGTGACGCTCGCGACCTTCGATCTCGTGGATCCGCGAATCTCCGACGAGATGCTCTTCACGCTTTCGAAGGAGGTGAGATTCGTCTTCGCCCGCGAGAAGGACGTAATGGACCGCATCGCCCAGTATTACGGCGATTCGAACGAGTCGGTGGCGGACATGATCAAATCCCTCGGCGAAGGCATGACCGACGACGAGGCGATTGCCGCGGGCGCGAACGAGAACGACATCGCCTCGATGGAGTCGGCCGCGAATTCGTCCGCCATCATCCGCTTCGTCAATCTCGTTCTCTATCAGGGCGTTGTCGATCACGCGGCCGATATTCACATCGAGCCCTTCGAGAACGATTTCAAGATTCGCTACCGCGTCGATGGCGCGCTCTACGAGATGAAGGCGCCGGACGTGAAGATGGCCCCCGCCATCATCTCGCGCGTCAAGATTCTCGCGAACCTCAACATCGCCGA
>DCIL01000041.1:17214-17600 GCA_002315875.1 Verrucomicrobia bacterium UBA1727
AGGACGGCCGCATCGCGCTCACGGTCGCTGGGCGTCCCGTCGACCTGCGCGTCAGCTGCCTGCCGACCGCTCACGGCGAGTCGGTGGTAATGCGAATTCTCGACCAGACCACGACCTCGCTCGATCTCGAGAACGTGGGGCTTCCCGAAGACGTCTACGAACAGATCACGATGGATATCGAAAAGCCCAACGGCATCTTCATCGTGACCGGTCCGACCGGCTCGGGCAAGACCACGACGCTTTACTCGGTTCTCCGCCGCATCAATCAGATCGATACCAAGCTCCTCACCGCCGAGGAACCGGTCGAATACAATGTCGATGGAATCGTTCAGGTGCCGATCGACGCGAAGGCCGGCAATACCTTCGCGAAGGTGCTGCGCGCGTTC
>DCIL01000041.1:17674-17842 GCA_002315875.1 Verrucomicrobia bacterium UBA1727
AGATCGCCGTGCAGGCCGCGCTTACGGGCCACTTCGTCTTCTCGACTCTGCACACCAACGATGCCGCGGGCGCGGTGATGCGTCTTGTCGATATGAACGTCGCGCCCTATCTTCTCTCCTCGACCCTCGAAGGCGTGCTCGGTCAGCGACTCGTGCGTACCTGCTGCA
>DCIL01000041.1:17863-18103 GCA_002315875.1 Verrucomicrobia bacterium UBA1727
AGGAGTGCAAGCAGGCGTATGAGCCCGATGACGAGACGTTGGACCGCATCGACATGACGCGCGACCAGATCGGGGGACGTCCCTTCTACTTCGGCAAGGGCTGCAAGACCTGCAACGGTACCGGCTACAAGGGCCGGAAGGGCGTCTTCGAATATCTGCGCATGTCGAATCCCCTGCGCGAGCTCGTCAACAACAAGGCGCCGACGCTGATCATTCGCGAGAAGGCCCGCGAACTCGGCA
>DCIL01000041.1:18117-23228 GCA_002315875.1 Verrucomicrobia bacterium UBA1727
GGCATGCGCACGATGCGCGAGGATGGCATCCGCTCGATCCTCGACGGCTATACGACTGTCGACGAGGTGCTGAGGTATACGTGATGAGAATAGTCGTAAAAGTTGGAACTCACGCCATTGCCGCGAAAAACGGCAAGCCCGATCATGCCGCGCTCAAGCGGCTCGTCGCGCAGCTTGCCGAATTGCGCAAGGCTGGCAATGAAATCGTCTTCGTTTCCTCCGGCGCGGTCGCCGCGGGTGTCGAGGCGCTCGGACTCAAGGCCCGTCCAGCCGACGTCAACGATGTTCAGATGTGCGCTGCCGTCGGTCAGGCGCGCTTCATCTACGAGTACGAACGCCTCTTCGCCGAGCACGGCGTGAAGATCGGCCAGGTCCTCCTCACCCATTACGAATTCGAAGACCACCGCCGCGCTTCGAACGTGAAGAAGTCGCTCGATCATCTCGTCAAGGCCGGCATCGTTCCCGTCGTCAACGAGAATGACGTCGTTGCCGATGAAGAGCTCAAGGGCCGCACCTTCGGCGACAACGATTGGATGAGCTTCCTCATCGCCCGGCTCGTCAAGGCCGATGTGCTGGTGCTGCTTACCACCGTTGACGGCCTTCTCGATGCCAACGGTCATCGCATTCCCGAGGTCTCGAATTTCCGCAACATCGCCCGTTTGGTGCGTCCCGGTGAGAAGGGCAATCTTTCCAAGGGCGGTATGGATTCCAAACTCAAGGCCGTCAAGGCCGCAGTCGAGGCCGGTATCGATACCTTCGTAGCCAACGGACGCAAGAATTCGCTCAGGCAGCTGTTTGCGGGACGTTCCACCGGAACGTTCTTCCCCGGAAAATCTTTGTAAGTTAAGGAGCCAATGATGAAATCGTTTGTACTTTCTCTCGCCCTCGTGGCCGCCTTCGGTCTTCATGCGGTCGATCTTTATTCGCTCATCGAGCAGTCCGCTCAGCGCGCGACCGTTCAGAAGCCAACGAAAAAAGCCAAGAAAAAAGTCGCCACTCCAACTCCCACTCCCAGCACCCCCACTAAAACCCCTACCGTCAACTCTTCAACTTCAACTCCTTCTCCTTCAACTACCCCAACTCCAACTCCTTCAACTTCAACTAAAGTCATCACCAAATATCAGATCGTCACCAACTTCGTCGATGTTCCTGTCGTAAAATACGTTGAAGCGCCTCGGCCTAAGACCCAGACCCAGCCGCAGTCCACGACTAAAACCCAACGCCAGAGTCCGTCTCAGATTATTCAGAAGACGGTTTTCAAGTACGTCACCAACGTGGTTGAGAAGGTCGTTGAAAAGCCCGTTGAGAAGATTGTTGTTCGCGAGATCACCAATGTCGTTACGAAGACCGAAGCGCCGGTGGTGAAATACGTTGATCGTCCCGTCGAGAAGGAAGTGATCAAATACGTCGACAGGCCGGTCGAGAAGGAAGTCGTCAAATACGTCGACAAGCCGATCGTCAAATATGTCGACAAGCCGGTCGAGAAGGAAGTCGTCAAATACGTCGACAAGCCGGTCGAGAAAGAAGTCGTCAAGTACGTCGACAAGCCGGTCGTCAAATATGTCGACAAGCCGGTCACGGTCGAGAAGGTCGTGTTCATGGAAGTTACCAACGTCATCGAGCGCATCATCGAGAAGCCGGTCGAGAAGGTTGTGGAGAAGCGCATCGAGCGCATCGTTGAGAAGCCGGTTGAGCGTATTGTCGAGAAGCCGGTCGAGCGCATCGTCTACCGCGATGTGACGAATGTCGTGGAGAAGCTGGTGATGGACAAGGAGACGGAGAAGAAGCTCCGCGAGGAGAACATGAAGCTCGAGGCGGAGAGCGGCCTTACCATCATGAAGAACGACGAGCTCGTCGAGCGCAATGAGGAGCTTACGCGTCAGCTCGAGCTGGAGCGCAACCGCCGCGAGCGTCTGGAGCGTGTCGTTCCCAAGGAGCAGCGCAAGTTCACCGACCGGCTCACGAAGATCACGGCGGCGAACACCTTCTACGATCGCAAGGAGGGCTACGCCGTGTTCACCGGACGCGTCCATGTCGATGATGCGCAGTATCAGCTGCATGCGGACAAGGCCTACGTCTTCATGGACTCCACCAACTCTCTCCGCCGCCTCGTGGCGATGGGCAATGTTGCGATCACCAACGACATGAAGCGCGCTTACGGTGCGAAGGCCTCGTACTACAAGGCGTCCGGAATGATCGTGCTCTATTCTGGTGACGGACGCACTGCCGAGGTCCGCGACGAGGCGAAGGTCAACGATCAGGTCGTGGTCGGCGACAAGATCAAGTTCTGGACGGGCAAGGAGCAGGTCGAGGTCATCAAGGCCAGCATCGCCGCTCCAGTCGGCGGCATGTCCAAAGGCGCTTTGAACATAGGCAAGTAACTGAAAACATAAGGAAAAACAATGAAGCTCAACAAACTCGGATGGTCCGCGCTCGTCGCGGCGATTTCCACGGCGGCTTTCGCCGGTCCCCTCGACAAGGCCTGGATCAAAGGCACTACGGATAAGAGTCCGATCGCCTACAAGGTCAACGACAAGATGAACATCACGCTCACTCCGATGGGCGTCGAAGGCGAACTGCCTGCTGGTGAGTATTTTCTGTCGTGGTCCCGCACCGGTGATGACGGCATCGTTGAAAACGGCAAGGTTCCGTTCGATGGCAAGACTCCGTTCAAGTATGTGACCAGCATTGCGAAGCCCGGCTTCGTGCGTCTCGCCGCGCGAGTCGTCGATAAGAACGGCAATCGTTACCTCAAGAAGTTCCTCGGCGATGCGACGACTCCCGAAGGCAAGAAGGCGATGAACCAGTTCGAGCGCAGCAACAAGGCGGTCTTCTTCGATGGCGGCGCCGGTGCCGAGATCGAGAAACTGCAGGTCGTCGGCGAGCCGAAGGATTTCAACGCGTTCTGGGACAAGCAGGCCGAGCGTCTGGCGAAGGTGCCGATCAAGGTGCTCGAGCAGGTCGAGATCCCCTGCGCCAACAAGGCCGTCCGCCTCTATGCGATCTCGATCGCGTGCGCTGGCCTGAGGCCCGTCACCGGCTATCTTTCGATTCCGAAGGGAGTCGACAAGGGCCTGACCTATCCCGCCCACCTCTCGACCCACGGCTACAGCGGTGACCGCTGCACTCACGAGACCCCGAGCTGGCGCGGCGACGGAATCATCCTCTTCGACATCAACGCTCACGGACTCAAGCTCAAGGAGTTCGGTGCGACCGATGCCGACACGAAGGCGCTCCGTTGGGAAACGCGCTCGCACGATCATACCTATGCGTTCGATCCCAAGCAGAACGCCGACCCCGAAGTCGCCTACTTCAACGGAATGGTCCTCCGCGTCAAGCGCGCGCTGCAGTACCTCAAGACGATCAAGGGCTGGAATGGTAAGGACCTCGAAGCGTCCGGCGGCAGCCAGGGTGGACTCCAGACGATCTGGGCCGCGGGCTGCGGCGAGGGTGTGACCAAGGCGATGAGCGGCATCACCTGGTGCTGCGACATGTACACGAGCGGCAAGCTCCGCAAGGATCCTGCCCTCAAGATGTCCAGCGACGGCTGGTACATTCCGTGGACCCCTGCCCTCGGTTACTATGACGCGGCGATCTTCGCCAAGCGCATCCCCAAGACCTGCCACACCATCATCACCCGCGCCGGCATCGGCGACTATTGCTGTCCGCCCACGGGCCTCGCGAAGATGTGGAACAACATGACCTGTCCCAAGACGATCCACTGGTACCAGGGTTCGCAGCACGGTTACGTGCCGCCTAAGTACGAGGGAGGAATCGTCACCGTCGAAGCGAAGTGAGAAAACGCTCGCTGAGTTCGGACCGTCTTCGCGGACTTTCAATCGTCTACGAAGACGGTTCGCTCATTGTCGTGGACAAGCCCGCGGGCATGCTCACGACCCACACGAAGCTCGTCGGCCGCGCCGCGCGCGAGTCGCAGCTGACCGCCGAGAACGTTCTCACCGATTACGTTCGCAAGGGTCAATGGAAATCCTCCAAGCGCGTCTATCTCGTTCATCGTCTCGACCGCGAGACGAGCGGCATCATGATGTTCGCCAAATCCGAAGCGGTTGCTGAAAAGCTCCGCGAGCATTGGAACGAAACGACCGAGAAGTATTATCTCGCGAAAGTGGAGGGCGAGCTTGAAGGCGATCACGGCGTCTTCGAATCGTATCTCAAGGAAGACGCCGACGGCTATCGCGTGCGTAGCGTCGCTTCCGATGTTCAAGGCGCCAAACTCGCGAAGACCGAATGGCAGAAGCAGTCCGATGGCTCGCTGTTGATTCGGCTTCATAGCGGACGCAAAAACCAGATTCGCGTTCATTTCTCCGAGGCGGGACACCCCATCGTCGGCGATGTGAAATACGGAGCGAAGAAGGCCGATCGAATGTATCTTCATTCCGCCCGGCTGGCGTTTGTTCATCCGGTCACCGGCAAGCGCATGGAGTTCGGTGAAATATGACCGCGGCAAAAACTGTTTTCATTCTTGGCTACGGCTCAAGCGGCAAGGCCGCTGAACGCCTCGCGAAGGCGCTTGGCTACGAGACGAAGGTGTTCGACGGCGATGCGCGAGTCGAAGGCGCGGCCGATCTTGCAATCGCCTCGCCTGGCGTTCCGATGACTTCGCCCCTCATCATCGCCTGCCGCGAGCGCGGCATTCCCATCGTGAGCGAAATGCAGTTCGGTTGCGAAGAGCTCAAACGCCGCGGATGGAAACTCGTGGCGGTGACCGGCTCGAAGGGCAAGTCATCGGTGGTGAAGCTCCTTGCCGATGCGCTCGGTGGCGTCGCCTGTGGAAACTACGGCCTTCCCGTTTGCGACGTCGCCGCCTACACCTCCAATCTACACCTTCATCTCCCCCCACCCCCACTTGCTGTCGTACGCTTGCTGTCCCCCATCACCCAACCTAACCTTGCTGTCGTTGAGGTTTCGTCTTTCATGATGGAAACGACTTGTCTTCCGTCTGACTTCTTCGATGCCGCGGCGGTTCTCAATCTTCAGGAAGATCATCTTGATCGCCACGGCTCTGTCGCCGTCTATCACGCGCTGAAACTCAAGCTTCTCGACTTTGCCAAAATCAAAGTCCCCCCTCTCCCCTCTCCCCTCTACCCTCT
>DCIL01000041.1:23286-31959 GCA_002315875.1 Verrucomicrobia bacterium UBA1727
CTATCCTCTCCCCTCTACCCTCTACCCTCTACCCTCTACACCTCCAATCTACACCTTCTTCCGGCTCCTACTTCGACAACGCGATTCTGCGCGGCAACGCCAGCGCAGCAATCTCCATCTTGCGCTCGCTCGGACTTTCCGAGAGCGCCATTGCCGCGGCCTTCGCGCGTTTTGAACCGCTGCCTCATCGCTTCACGCTCGTTGATACGATCGATGGCGTCAGATACATCGATGATTCGAAGGCCACGAGCATTGCCGCGATGATCGCCGGCCTTACGATGGCCTCCGAAGGACTCGGCGGCGGCAAGGTCCTGTTGATTGCCGGTGGACTCCCCAAAGGTGACGATCCGCGCGCCGCGCTTCCCCACTTGACTGACTGGGTTAAAAAAGTGTATATTATCGGCTGTTGTGCGGAGAAATTTGCCGCGGCCTGGTCTGGCTCAGTTGAGTGCGAAATCTCAACTACTCTTGAACGGGCGGTGGAAGCTTCGATGCGCGATGCGTGTTCGGGTGATTGTGTGTTGCTTTCGCCCGGTTGTGCCAGTTTCGATCAATTCAAAAGTTTCGGGGAACGCGGGGATCGCTTCGCGGACTTCGTGAAAAAAGGAAAAAAGAAAAAATGAACAAGTTCGCAGTAGTGCTTGGTGTCGCGGCGGTCGCGACTCTCGCTGGTTGCAAGGATCCCGATTACAAGCGCGCCGACAGCGGAGTGCAGAATGAGGCCAAGAGCGTTGACACGACTCCCGCTCCCGCCGCGAAGCCGGCAGAGACGGTTGTCGCCCAGCCGATCGCGCCCGCTTCGGGTTGCAAGTGTCTGCCCGGCACCCGCCACGCCTCGCCCTGCAAGTGCGGTGCTCCCGATTGCCAGTGCATCGTCGAAGCCAAGGCGGTCAAGCCTGCTGCTCCCGAGACGACGCTCTACATCGTTCAGAACGGCGACTCGCTCTCTAAGATCTCCAAGAAGTTCAACGTCACGATCTCGTCCATCAAGCGCATCAACTCGCTCAAGAACGACAACCTCAAGATCGGCCAGAAGCTGAAGCTCCCCGGCAAGCTCGACGTCGGCGTTCAGTCCGCTCCCGCCGCCGCTCCCGCTAAGACCGCCAAGCGTGCGGCCGCTGCCGCTTACACCGGCGCGACCAAGGAGTACGTGGTCAAGAACGGCGATACGCTCGGCGCGATCGCTTACTCGAACGGGCTTACGATTCGTCAGCTCCGTCAGCTGAACGACCTCAAGAACGACAATCTCAAGATCGGTCAGAAGATCAAGATCCCCGCTGAGAAGGTCGTCGCGAAGAAGGCCGCCAAGAAGGCCGCTCCGGCTGCCGAGAAGAAGGCCGAGCCCGCGGCTCCCGCCGCCGCGCCCGCCGCGGCTCCCGCGCCTGCCGCCGAGCCCGCTCCCGCCCAGGCCGCGGCCCCCGCGCCTGCCGCCGAGCCCGCCGCAGCTCCTGCTCCGGCCGCCGCTCCCGCTCCCGCCGCCGCGCCTGCGACCAAGCTTTACAAGGTTCAGGAAGGTGAGGATATCACCGGCGTCTCGATCAAGTTCGGCATCTCCGCGTCTGAAATTCGCGAGCTTAACGGACTTTCCCAAGACGATCAGCTCGTTCCCGGTCGCGAGATCAAGCTTCCCGCTGAGGCGGTTCAGTAAGAGAAGTGCGTAGGAGCGCACTCTTCTGGTTTGGCCTGGTGGTCACGGTTCTCGTGACACTGGGCCTTGTCATTCTCTCCTCGGCAGGTGAAGCGAATTCGCTTCGCCTGCATCATGGCGATGCCTATTATTTCATGCGTCGCCAGTTCGAGTATTGCGGCGTTGGAATCTTGCTCTGCGTGGGCGTCGCGATGTTCGATTATCGCAAGTGGAGGGAGGTTCCGGCCCTGACCGTTATTTTCTATGCGGTCATCTTCGTACTGCTTCTCTGCGTCTTCGGCTTCAGGGCGATCAACGGCTCCTACCGCTGGATTGCCCTCGGTCCCGTTCGTCTGCAGCCGAGCGAATTCGCGAAGATCGTCACGGTGATTGCCGTCGCCGTATGGCTTGACCGCTCCGGCTGGCGGGTTGAGCTTTTTGTGAGAGGCGCGCTTTTCCCGGCCCTGATCATCGGGGCGCTGGCGCTGCCGGTCATGATTGAGCCGGACTTCGGCTCGACCATGGTCATCGGCTTTGCGGGGTTTCTGACGATGCTTCTTGCCGGCACGCGCCTGCTGCATCTGCTGCCTTTTGCAGTTCTCGGCAGCGGAGTTTTTCTCTACAAGGTGTTGACCAACGCCAACCGATTGGCGCGCATCGTTTCGTTTTTCGGAATCAAACTCGACGTGGGCTCCGAGAAGCTCGATGCGGCCTCGCAGCGCGCGGCGTATCAGGTCGATCAGGCGCTCGCGGCAATCGGCAACAGCGACATCTGGGGCGCGGGGCTCGGACAGTCCATGCAGAAGCATCTCTATCTTCCCGAAGCCCACACCGACTTCATCTTCGCCGTCGGTGCCGAAGAGCTCGGCATCGTCTTCTCCGTGGCGACCGTGCTCCTCTTCACCGCCTTCTTCGCGATTTCGCTCTACATCGCCCGCAAGTCGGTCGATCGGTTCGGACGCTACCTCGTCTACGGCATGGCGTTCATCATCTACTTCCAGGCGATGTTCAACATCGGCGTCGTCTGCAAGGCGCTGCCTACGAAGGGCATGGCGTTGCCGTTCTTCAGCTACGGCGGCACGAATCTCCTGAGCGCGTTCTTCGCCGTCGGCACCATCCTTTCCGTCGGCATCCATTCCTATAGGGACAGCAAATGGAAGAAAAGCGTCCTCGCCCATTCACGGTTTCAGCGCTGACCGCTGAGATCAAGGGTTCGCTCGAGAAGGGCTTCAACCATATCTACGTCGAAGCCGAGATCGTCGGCTTCAAGCTCTATCCGTCCGGCCACGCCTATTTTTCGCTCAAAGACGAATCCGCGACGATCTCCTGCGTGATGTTCGCAAACGCCTACCAGCGCTGCAAGGCCGCGGCGGGACTCAAGGACGGCGCCAAGGTTCTCGTCTACGGCAATGTTTCGGTTTACATTCCCAAGGGACAATACCAGCTCGTCGTTCTGGCCGCGAAACTTGCCGGCACCGGCGATCTGATGCAACGCTATCTCGAGCTCAAGGCGAAACTCGAGGCGGAAGGGCTTTTCAGTCCGGCGAAGAAACGTCCCTTGCCGTTCATGCCGCGGCGAATCGGCATCGTGACCAGCGAGGCGGGCGCGGTGATCCACGACATGTGTAATGTTCTCACCCGTCGCTTCCCTGCGCTTGAGGTGCGGCTTTTCCCCTGCCAGGTTCAGGGGTCCGAAGCGCCCGCGACCATCATTCGCGGACTCCGCTATTTCAATTCCGCCGCGGACTGGCAAGCCGATCTTCTCATCGTCGCCCGCGGCGGCGGCAGTTTCGAAGATCTCTTCTGCTTCAATGACGAGTCGCTCGTTCGCGAGGTCGCCGCCTCGCGCATTCCGATCATCTCGGCGGTGGGACACGAAACGGACTTCTCGCTCTGCGATTTCGCGGCCGATCGCCGCGCCGGAACGCCTTCAATCGCCGCGGAAATCGCGGTGCCGGTTCTTTCCGAGCTTACCTTCACCCTCGATACGCTCGCGCGACGCATGACCGGCTCGCTCCGTCAGCGCGGCGATTATTACGCCCAGCGGCTCGATCATCTTTCGGATTCGCTTAAATCCGCGCTCGACCTCTATCGCGAGCGACTCGAACGCCGCCTGGAGCGCGCCGAAGACCGTCTCAATCTGCTCTCACCCTACGGGGTTCTCTCACGCGGCTATTCGCTCACGACTGCCGCGGACGGTTCCGTCGTCCGCTCCGCCGCCGCGCTTAAGGAAGGCGATCTCGTCACCACCCGCCTCGCCTCCGGCACCTTCACCTCCAAGGTAGTGGAATAGGTGAAGGGAGAAGGTGTAGATTAAAGGTGCAGGTGTAGAGGCGCCTTCGCCTTCAACTAACCCTACACTCCGCCATTCGTAACTCGTCACTCCTACTTCGTACTTCCCCCTACACCTACACCTTTTGTCTACACCTAATTCCACCTTCACCTTTGAAATATGTTATAATATCCGTGTTTCAAAATCGGTTAAAATTGGAAGTTTTGAAAGTCACTAATATGCAAATTATAAAAAGAAGCATTTATCTTGAAAGATTGCGCAATTTGCGCGGTACACCAGATATCAAGATTTTAACGGGTGTTCGACGTGCCGGCAAGTCGAAAATGTTGGAGATGCTGTGCAATGAGATAAGTGCTGAGGGCAATAGCAACATTATTTATATTGACCTATCTGACTTAGAAAATGAATGTCTATGCGAGTATCATGAGCTGAATGATTTTGTGAAGGCGCATACGGTGGATGGACGGTCGAATGTGCTGATGATTGACGAGGTCCAGGAGTGCAAGGGCTTTGAGCGCACTATTAATAGTCTTTACAATTCTGGGTCGTACGATATTTACCTCACAGGATCTAACGCCTTTCTTCTTTCTAGTGATTTGGCGACGCTATTTACGGGCCGACAAATTGAGATTCCGATTTATCCGTTTTCTTTTTCGGAATTTTGTCAATACCATGGTTCGGAAGCGGGGCGGGAAGAGCTGTTTGACAGATATGTGGTAGAGGGCGGGCTTTCTGGTTCGTATGTATATAGAACTGAGCGCGACCGCATTGGCTATGTCAGAGAGATTTTCGAGACGATCCTAACTCGTGATCTCGTGCAGAAATTCCACCTGACAGAGCCAATGGTGCTGCGATGTTTGGCGGAATATCTGATGGACAACATTGCTAATCTTACGAATCCAAACAAGACCAGTCTGCAGCTTGTCCAGAACAAGGTAGCAACGAATCATATCACCGCGGCGAACTATATGGAGCATTTGAAGAGGGCGTTCCTGTTCTATCCCGTGAAGCGTTATGATATTCGCGGTAAGAAGTATCTTGAGACCAATGCGAAATACTATTTGAGCGACCTTGGGTTTCGGTATGCGGTCCTGGGCCGGCGGAATATGGATTGGGGGCGAGCGCTTGAGAATATCGTATTTCTTGAATTACTGCGGCGCGGATATGACGTTCATGTGGGCAAGATCAATGACCTTGAGGTTGATTTTGTCGCCACGAGGGCTGGCGAAAAGTTTTATGTTCAGGTTTGCGATGACATTGCCGCGCAAGAGACTCTATTGCGAGAATTGCGGCCATTGGCAAAAATTCGTGATGCCTATCCGAGGTTGCTTATTGCAAGAACACGCCATTCGGAGTATGACTATGAAGGCGTACGAATTCTCAACATCTCCAATTGGTTGAAGGGGGAGGAATGAAGAAGTATGAATGAGGAATGAGGAATGGCGGATGGTTAGATTTCCTTCGCCTTCGCCTCACTCTCCCTCTACTTTCTACTTTCTCATCTCTACTTTTTCACTTTTCCTTTTTCCTTTTTCCTTTCCTCCCTCCCCTCTACCCTCTATCCTCTGAATTTGATATACTTCAACCAAAGAAACGAATGTGGAATAGCAAAGATGGTGAATCCGAACAGAAACCCAGTATTTTCAGGTCTCATAAGGGGTCTGTCGCCAAAGGTTTTATTCATTGAAGCATTGAAGAATGGGGTCAAGCATGACCTTGAAAGAGAAACTGAACGACGCTTACGGAGGTGCGCATGAATACAGATCTTGCCGTCGCACGGGATGATTCGGACATCACTTCAAGAATCTTGACGATACGAGGTGTGCAGGTTATATTGGATCGCGACATTGCCGCGCTTTATGGAGTTGAGACAAAGGTCTTGAATCAGGCCGTTAAACGCAATGCCGAACGATTTCCGCCAGATTTCATGTTTCAGTTGACAGATGCAGAGCTTGAAAATTGGAAGTCACAAATTGTGACCTCCAATCTGACCGATAAGGATGCGGCGTCCATTCGTATGGGGATCCGACGGGCGCCTTACGCCTTCACTGAAAACGGCGTGGCGATGTTGAGCGGCGTTTTGCGTTCCCCAACGGCTATCGAGACGAATGTCCGCATCATCCGCGCCTTTGTCGCAATGCGGCGTTTTGTCGTGACGAACGCGGCGATGTTGCAGCGGCTGGGTGCGGTTGAGGTGAAGCAGATCGCGATGGACGAGAAGTTGAACAAGGTGCTCGGCAAAATCGAAAGCAAGGAATTCCCGCCCGAGAAGATATTCTACGACGGGCACGAATACGACGCCTACGACAAGGTCGTGGAGTTCATTCGTAAGGCGAAGAGAGAAATCATTATCATCGACGCCTATGCCGACAATGTGGCGTTGCAGATATTGGCGAAGAAGCGTACTGGCGTGGCTGTAACGATCGTCAAGGGGCCGCGTGCGAGGTTGTCGGCGCTTGATGCCAGTAAGTTCAACGCGCAGTATGCGAACTCGCTCACGGTCAAGACCTCGACGGCGTTCCATGATCGATTCATCATCCTTGACCAGTCCATGTTGCTTCACGTCGGTGCGTCGCTCAATTTTCTGGGCAAGAGATGTTTCGCCTTTTCGACAATGGATGCATCGAACATTCCAGACATCATGGCGAAGATCCCGTAATACTTAACTTCTTCTGACCACATAAGATAACACCCTTCGCCTTCGCCTTCAACTAACCCTACCCTCCGCCATTCGTAACTCGTCACTCCTACTTCGTACTTCCCCCTACACCTACACCTTTTGTCTACACCTAATTTCGCCTTCGCCTTCGCCTTTCCCTTTTCCCTTTTCCTTTTTCCTTTTTCCTTTTTCCTTTTCTCTCTCCCCCCTTGACTACTGAGCCAAAATTTTGATATAATGCCGCCATCATTGGAGAAGGAGGGACGAGACAAGCTCGTAGTCCAACCCCGAGATCCGGCCCAAACAGCGGTTCTGCTTGGAAAACAACAAGGAAAAACAAATGAAGAAACTCATGTTTGCCGCGGTCGCCGTTGCTGCCGCCACTACCTTCGCCGACATCTCGTCCAACGTCGTCGGCTATCAGAACAACAACCTCCAGCAGGGCGCCACGATGCTCGTCTCGACCTTTGTCCCGGTCACCGGCACCGAAGGCATCGACCTCTTCGACATCAAGCTTGGCGGAACCTTTGGAAGCAGCGATATTTGCATTCAGACGCTCACTGCGACTGGTCTTCGCGACAAGTCCTACACCTACTCTTATTCGAAGAAGCAGAGCCGCTGGTATTGGTACGATGGTTCGAAGGAAGTGCTGAAGGGTGAGGTCAAGTTTGAGCCCGGCACCGGTCTCTGGATTTTCGGCGTAGATGCCGCGCAGGTTACCTTCGCAGGTGCCGTCTCCACTGATGACCGCACGGTTCTCCTTAAGAATGGTGCGATTGCTACTGGCAACATGACTGCAGTTCCGGTTGATCTTCACGACATCATTCCGAGCGGAACCTATGCGAGCGGCAATATCTGCATTCAGACGCTCACGCCGACTGGCCTTCGCGATAAGTCCTACACCTACGCTTATTCGAAGAAGCAGAGCCGTTGGTACTGGTATGATGGTTCTAAGGAGGTCCTTCGCGGTGAAGTGACCTTCGCGCCTGGCAAGGGCCTCTGGGTGTTCGGCGTTGATGGCGCTTCCATCACCTTCCCTGGTCCGACGCTTTAATCGGTTCTTAAGCGCGACCGAAGCGTATTACTTCGGTCGCGCTTAATGTTTTGCGAGGGTAAAATGAAGAAACTAATTTTTGGACTTGCATTTGCGTTTAGCGCTTCGGTTGCCACCGCTGGTACCTCTATTGACTGGGGTGTTGGCATAGATGGCATCGGTGATGGTGATTCGGCGAGTACTTCGGCGAGTGTTGCTTATCTCATCAATACCGCTGACTTTACCCAGATCAACATCTACAATGGTGTTATCGGTGGTAAGACACTTGAAGCAGTGCTCGGGTCTTCGTATGTTGCGACTACTCCGCTTACCGAAGGAAGCTTCAGCACGCTGAATGTTGCCGTTGATAAGTACTCCGCTGGCTCGGTTCAGAATCTCTTTATGGTGTGCTATGACGCTAATCTTGGCGAGAGTGGTGCGCTGTATTTCTCTGAACAGATGGCGCAGACGATTGCAGCGACTGGTGCAACGCCTACGCGGTTCGATTGCGACTCCTCTTGGGGTTTGGGTATTGCCCAGGACATGAAGAGCTTCAATGCTTCGGCTGGTGGTTGGGTTGATGCCAAGACGATTCCTGAGCCGACGAGTGGGCTGTTGCTGCTGCTCGGCTTTGCGGGTCTGGCTCTCCGCCGCAAGCGCGCGTAAGATCAGCAATATAGCAGGCACTAAGTTGCCAAAATCCGACCCGGTTGAGCAATCAATCGGGTCTGGTTTTTTTTGGGGGGGTACCGCAGATGCCTTCGGCATACGCAGAATTTCGGTCGGTTCGGTTTGCCTACGACCCGCGGAATACCGCGGACGGCAAACGCGAACCGACCGAGTTTGCGCCGCCAGCTGACACGACTTGCGAAGATGATCTTTGCCGTCCCGCGTATCCGCGGGGGCGAAGGCAAAAGAATCGGCCGCAACTCTGCGTGTCACGAAGTGACCTGCGGTTAAGGGAAGTGCGAAGTAGGAGTGAGGAATGAGGAATGAGGAATGGCGGATGGTTAGATTTCCTTCGCCTTCGCCTTCCCTCTCCCTCTACTTTCTACTTTCTC
>DCIL01000041.1:31984-32109 GCA_002315875.1 Verrucomicrobia bacterium UBA1727
ATCTCTACTTTCTCATCTCTCATCTCTCATCTCTACTTTCTCATCTCTCATCTCTCCTTTTTCACTTTTCCTTTTTCCTTTTTCCTTCTCTCCCCTCTCCCTCCCAGTGTCCACACTAACCGCGT
>DCIL01000075.1:0-8213 GCA_002315875.1 Verrucomicrobia bacterium UBA1727
CGAGGCGGTCGTTCTCGACGTCAATGCCAAGGAGCAGCGCATCTCGCTCGGTCTCAAGCAGGCCCAGCAGGATCCGTGGGATCAGATCGCGGTTCGCTTCCCGGTCGGCTCGACCGTCAAGGGCAAGGTCTCCAAGATCGCCTCGTTCGGTGCGTTCATCGAGCTCGAGGACGGAGTGGACGGTTTGGTGCACATCTCGCAGATCAGCGACAACCGCGTCGAGAAGGTCAAGGATGCGTTGGACATCGGCCAGGAGGTCGAGGCCCGCGTCGTCAAGGTCGATCGCGCCGAGCGTCGTATCGGTCTGTCGATTCGCGCCATGACCATGACCGAAGACGAGATCAAGTCGCTCGAGGCCGAGGCCGCTGGCGAGGAGAAGACTCCCGTCAACGCCAAGTCCGCTGGCAGCGATTCCCTCGGCGGTCTTTCCGCCGCGTTCGAGAATGCGTTCGCGAACGTCGAGTGGCAGCCCGGTGAGGCCAACTAATCAATCTCAAACGAAAGGAATAAAATCATGTCCAGAGTTTGTGAAATCTGCGGTAAGGGTCCGTCGGTCGGCAATGTGGTCGTCCGCAAGGGTTCGCCGAAGTACAAAGGCGGCATCGGTCTTCACACGACTGGTATCACCAAGCGTCGTTTCCTCCCGAACCTTCAGGTCGTCCGCACGACCGATGGCAAGGGTAACACGGTGCGCAAGTGCGTATGCACCCGCTGCCTGAAGAACGGCAAGGTTACGAAGGCCTGAAAAAGGTCCATCTAATCGGAATCGGCGGGGTCGGCATGGCCGGCCTCGCTGTTCTTTTGCAGTCCCGCGGCCGCGAGGTCTCGGGCTGCGACATCGGCTCGGGTCCGCGTACGCGCTGGCTCGAGTCGCTTGGCATTCGGGTGGAGGAGGGACACGATCCCGCGCATCTTGACGGAGTGGACGAGGTGATCGTCACCCCGGCAGTCGCTCAGGATAATCCCGAATACATCCGCGCGCTTTCGCTTTCCGTGCCGGTGAGGCGCCGCGGCGAAGTGCTGGCCGAAATCGTTAATTTCTCTCCTGACTCGATCGTCGTCTGCGGCTCCCACGGCAAGACGACCACATCGACCTTCATCGCCAAACTACTATCCGCGCTCGGAGAGCGTGTTTCCTGGGCGATCGGCGGCGAATGTCGAGAATTTCCAGTCGCCGCGGATAATGGCGGCGTGTTGGTCGTAGAGGGCGATGAGTCGGACGGCACGCTCGCGCTTTACCGTGCCGGCACACTGGTCGTCACCAATGTCGAATACGACCATCCAGATCATTTCCCGACCGTCGCGGATTACGAGGCGGTCTTCAATCAGGCGCGTTCGCAAGCGCGTGAGGTCATCGAAGGCGGTGCTGACAACGCCGAGACCGCGGTGCGTGTGGCGCTTTCGCGCGGACATGCCTTGGCGGACATCGAGCGCGTCCTTCCATCGGTGACGGCTACGCTTCCAGATCGCCGCTTCCAAGAGTTGGCGGACGGCGTGTGGGCCGACTACGCCCACCATCCGTCCGAGATTCGCTACACGCTCAATCGTGCCCGCAAGCTTTGCCGCGGCAAACTGCGCGTCCTTTTCCAGCCGCACCGCTTCTCGCGCACCAAGGCGCTCAAGAACGATTTCGCCGCGGCGCTGTCACTGGCTGACGAAGTGATGCTCTGCCCCACCTATTCCGCGTTTGAGCATCCAGTCGAGGGTGGCGATGTCGCCGATCTCTACGCTCAGTGCCGCGCCACCTTCGGTGCGGATGATGGCACCAGGGCGCGTCTGGCGAGGAGCTGTGCCGAGGCCTGGGAGCACGCGCGCAATTCTGCCGCGCCCGGCGATATGACTTTTCTCCTTGGAGCCGGTGACATCATTCAGCTTAAGGACGAGGTGACGTCGAGACGTCTCGCGCCTCCCCGCCGAATCTTCATCGGCGCCGGCTCCAATACCTGGAAGAGTGATTTGAAACTCAATGTCGAATATGTGAAGACCGCAGGTCCTGCGGGACTTCCAGGTGCTGCGCATCCGCTCCTCGCCTCGCATTTTCCGTGGATGGCCGGCATTCCCGGCACGCTCGGTGGTTGGGTGAAGATGAATGCGGGAGCTTTCGGACATTCCATTTCAGAAGTCATCGAGGCGGTCATGGTCGACGGGCGCTGGATTCACGCGGCGGAATGCGGCTTTGGATATCGCGCGAGTTCGATCGATGGTGAGATTCAAGATGTGCGCTTCGTGTCCGTGGGGCCGTCGGTGGAAGGCGTGCTTACTCCCAATGATTATCTCGTTCGCCGCGTGAAGTTCCCCGCGGGCACTTATGGCAGTTTCTTTAAGAATCCGCAAGGCGATTATGCTGGACGTCTCCTTGAAGCTGCTGGTGCTAAGGGAATGAGGGTTGGCGGTGCATACGTCTGGGAGAATCATGCGAATGTGATCGTGCGCGGCGAAACGGCCACCGCGTCCGATGTGCTGGCGCTCGCACGCATCATGCACAACGCGGTTTTCTTCCGCTTCGGCTTGTCATTGGAGCCGGAGGTAACGGGCGTCGTAATATAGGTGCATCATGGTATCGGTTATTCTATTGGCTTTGTCCGTCGTCTTCGGAGGCAGGTGGATCACCGATGTGGAAATGGCGGCTGAGAAGCCGCGTCCGGTCAATGCCCGACAGCTTCAGCAGCACCGCCTGCCTCCTGTCAACCCGGCGCTTCAGAACCGGCACATTCTCTTTCGCAAGCATTTCGCGCTAAAGCAATTCGGCAAGGGGATAGTACGCATAACGGCCGATGATTATTACAAACTTTACATAAACGGGGCGTTCGTGGGACAAGGTCCCGCGTCAGGGACGCCCGAACACACCTACTTCAACGAGATCGATGTCAGCCGCTGGTTGCATCCCGGACACAACGTGATCGCCGTCCACACCTACTATCAGGGATTGGTCAACCGCGTCTGGGTGTCCGGAGATAACCGACACGGATTGCTCATGGATCTTGAAGTCGACGGACGGACGGTGGTCAAATCCGACGAGTCGTTCCTGACCGCGCGGCACGATGCATTCTCCGCAATTGGCAAAGTCGGATACGACACGCAGTTCATGGAGCGTTATGACGCTGGCGCGAAGGCAGTTGGATTCGAAAGGACTGATTTTGACGACTCCGCTTGGACGCATGCTGTTGCGCATCCGCACGGAGGTGACTATTCCGTCTTTCCGCAACCGACGCCGATGCTTGAGTTCGAGTCGATCAAACCGAGGACGGTCCAGTCGCTTCCCGGTGGAGGATTGCGCCTGGATTTCGGGGGCATTTTCGTCGGCTCGCTCGCCTTTTCGGCGCACGGACCGAAGGGCGCGGAAATCGTAATGCGGTGCGGACAGGAACTCAATGCGGACGGTTCGGTGCGCTGGAAGATGCGCGCTAATTGCAATTGCGAAGAGCGGTTCGTGATGTCCGGCGGATCGCGTGATACCCTCAATCAATTCGATTACAAGAGTTTCCGCTTCGCGGAGATTCTGCCTCCGAAGGGGGTGAAGGTCGATGTCGATTCCGTGCGACTCGTGGCGCGACATGCGCCTTTTAAACTCAAGGCGAAAAACAAATTGGCGGATCCGCGATTCAACCCGATCTGGAAACTCTGCGTTGACTCCTTTCGTTACGGCGTGCAGGAGCAGATGATGGACTGCATGGAGCGTGAGAAGGGCTATTATCTCGGAGATGGATGTTACACGATACTCGCCTGTTCGATCTTGACCGACGACTGGACTGCCGCGCGCCGGTTCTTCGACGACTTTCTCAGGATTCGGAAGATCGACCGCGGACTCGTCACCTGCGGCAATTGCTCGGTGATGCAGGAGATCGCGGAGTATCCGATGATGTTCATCCTCTTCGCCGATTGGTATCTGCAACGGACCGGGGACATCGCCTTCATCCGTGATCGTTACGACGCCTTCGCCGACATTCTCGATTCGTACCGCGAGCGCTATGCGCGTTCCGATGGACTGCTTGTCAATCTCGACAAGTGGTGCGTGGTGGAATGGCCGGCGAATTTCCAGGATGGTTACGATGCCGACGTGCGGGAGGGCAAGGTCTGCACCGACGTCCATAATGTCATCAACGCCTGGTACATCGGTGCGGTCCAGTGCATGAACGACATCGCGAAGCGGATTGGACACGCGCCGTATGCCGATGCGAAGCCGCTTGAGAATGCCTTCCGCCGCGTCTTCTGGGATTCATCGCGCCATCTATTTGTTGATCGCGAGGGATCGCGGCACGTGAGCCTGCCGGGCAACGTGTATGCGTCGTTCTTCAATCTGGCTCCGCAGGACGATGCGCTTGCGCATCAAGCGTTCCTCAAGCTGGTGCGCGAGCGTAAGTATTCGTCAATCAGCATTTTTCAGTTTTTCCCGCTCTTCTGCTATCTCGAGTCAAAGGGAGAGCGCGAGTTTCTACACGAGCTTATGCTCTCGCCCGATGCCTGGCTACGCAATCTGCGCGAGGGCGCGACCCGTACCTTTGAGGGCTGGGGCAAGGATACGAAGTGGAACACCTCGCTCTTCCATCTGACCATCGCCTCAGTTGTGGTCTTCATGGCCGAGTTGTGAAACGGTGTCCCTTGACTGCAGAATTTTTAGTATAATACATTCAACATAGAAAGGAATAACAGTAATGTTCAAGATTGGATATTTGCCGCTCTCCAAGGTCAACTGGACGAACGACACTCTCGAAGCGGCGCGTGAGAACGCCATCAAGTTCATGAAGACACTGCCGGAGGTCGAGGTCATGGCTCCTGATCACATGCTCGCGCTCGAAGGCGAGGCGGTCGAGTTGCTCGAACAGTGGGAGAAGGATCGTCCCGACGTCATCATCGCGCACTTCCTCACTTTCTCGCTCGGTGTCGTGCCGCCGATGTTCTGCCAGCGTCTCGGCATTCCGGTGATTCTCTGGAGCCAGCCCGAGCCCGATCCCGCCGGCGGACGCCTCCAGAACAACTCGTTCTGCGCGGCGAACATGAACGCCCATCACATGTACCGTCTGCACATTCCGTATTTCCACGTGCACGCGCAGTCGGGCACGCCCGAGGCCGCCGAAAAGCTCACCAAGGCCGTCAATGTCGCGAAGGTGATGAAGGAACTGAAGCGCACCCGCATTGGTCTTATCGGCGGACGTGTTCCCGGCTTCTACACCAGCTGCGTAAACGAGATGGTCTTCCGCCGCTTGATTGGTCCCGAAGTCAAGCTCATCACCGAGCACGAGGTCTTCACCGTGGCGCAGAATCTTTCCGCCGAGGAGCTCGAGCAGGCGAAGAAGGAGATTCTCGAAGACGCTCAGTGCCATTGCTCGGACGGTCCGCGCGGCGACCAGTTCGAGAAGGCGGCGCGGCTTTACGGTGCGATCATCAAGACCAAGAAGAAGTTCATGGTCGATACGCTCGCGATGCGTTGCTGGCCGGAGGTGATTCTGAATGAGTTCTACGGCATCGCCGTCTGCTCGACGATGGGACACCTCACGAACCACGGCCATCTCTGCGCCTGCGAGGGCGATGTCTACGGCGCGACGATGATGAAGATCGGTCAGATGCTCTCCGGCGAGAAGCCGTTCTTCTGCGATCTCATCATCTGCGAGGGCGAATACGGCGTCACCTGGCATTGCGGCGCGGCTCCGTGTTCGATCTGCAAGACCGGCGTCAAGCCCGAGCTTCATTGCTCCGCGACTGTCGAAGGTGGTGGCGTGAAGGGCGTTACCGATGAGTTCCCGCTCAAGCCCGGCCGCGTCACGCTCGCGCGTCTCGGCGAGAAGCGCGATGGCGATGGTTTCCGCATGCTCGTCTGCACGGGTACGGGACTCGACACCGATCTCTTCGTGCGCGGCAATCCGCTCAAGATCAAGTTCGACGCTGGCTGCGAGGCGATCATGAACGAGGTCATCGAGAACGGTTGGGAGCATCACTACGCGCTCATGTACGGCGACCACATGCAGGAGCTCAAGGACCTGTGCCGCAACATGGGCATTGAGATGCACCTGGTGAAGTGAACCGCAGATTACGAAAGGAAGAATACAAATGAATCTTCGCATTCCTCTCAAGCCGGTTAACGGCTACAACAAGATCTTCGACATTGGCGAGTACAAGATGGAACTCACCAATTTCGGGCTCATCAAGCTCGCGAAGGGCGAGACCTACGAGAGCGACACGGCCGAGACGGAAGTCGCGCTCGTCCTCATCGGCGGCAATTTCGCCGCGAAGGGCGAGGGATGGTCCTACGAGGTGACCGACGGACGCAAGAGTCCGTTCACCGGCAAGCCGCATTGCCTCTACATGCCGCGCCACACGAAGTACGTGGTGACGGCGCTTTCTGACGTGGAACTCGCGTTTCAGTCCTCGCCCGTCACTCGCGACACCGCGAAGCCGACGCTGATCAAGCCCGAGGATACGCGGCATATCGCGCTCGGCAAAGACAACTGGACGCGCACCTCCGAGATCATTCTTGACGAGAAGTTCGACTCGGAGCACTTCTACATCGGCGAGGGCATGATTCCTTCCGGCAACTGGTCCGGCTATCCGAGTCACTGCCACGACAACAACAATCCGCCGAACGAGCTTGATATGGAGGAGACGTATTTCTATCTCTTCGACAAGGTCGGCGCCGGCGCGGGCGAACCCAATCAGGGCTTCGGTTTCCAGTCCGTCTACACTCCCGAGGGCGTTGCGGCGAAGAAGTTCGGCGAGCGCCTCAATGAGGCGTATCGCGTGACGAGCTATGACACGGTTGCGATTGCCGAGGGATATCATCCGCTCGTCGGTGCGCCGGGCTACAACATGTATTATCTCTGGACGATGGCCGGAAAGCAGGGCCGCGGGCTCATCTCCGCGATGGATCCGGCACACGCCTGGGTGAAGAACGCATGACCATCAAGGTTCCCTACGGAAAATCCTTCCTCGAGGCGGACATCCGCGAGGACCGTCTTGCGGGGGTTTTCCGTAGTGATTTGCCGGTTGCCGCGGCGGACGCGGGATCGGAAGTTGATCGCGCGCTCGATGCGCCAATCGGTTCGCCGCGGTTGGAAGATCTCGCGGTCGGCAAGCGCAAGGTGGTGATCATCGCTTCGGACCACACGCGGCCAGTTCCGTCAAAGATACTGATGCCGCGGCTTCTGGAGCGAATCCGCCGCGGTAATCCTCAGGCCGAGATCACGATTCTCATCGCCACCGGTTTCCATCGCCTCACGACGCGCGAAGAGCTGGTGGCGAAGTTCGGTGAACGTATTGTGGACGAGGAGAAGATCGTCGTCCATGATTCCGGGGACGAGTCGATGCTCGTAGAGGCGGGTACGTTGCCGTCCGGTGGCAAGCTGATCGTCAACCGACTGGTGATGTCCGCCGACCTCGTCGTGAGCGAAGGGTTCATCGAACCGCATTTCTTCGCCGGCTTTTCGGGGGGACGCAAGTCGATCCTTCCCGGTGTGGTTTCGCGCACGACCGTGCTCGCCAATCACTGTGCCGAGTTCATCGCGTCCGAAGGTGCTCGCACCGGGCGGCTCGATGGCAATCCGATCCATCGCGATATGCTCTTTGCCGCTCGCACCGCGAAGCTGGCGTTCATCCTCAATGTCGTCATTGACGGGGAGAAGCGGATCGTCCGCGCCTTCGCCGGCGATTGCGAGGCGGCCCACGCTGAGGGCTGTGCTTATCTTCGCGATCTTGCGCGAATCCGCGTGCCGCTCAGTGATATCGTCATCACTTCGAACGGAGGATATCCGCTCGACCAGAACGTCTATCAGTCCGTCAAGGGCATGACCGCGGCGGAAGCCGTCTGCCGCGAAGGCGGGGTGATCGTGATGTGCGCGAGCTGCTCTGATGGCGCAGGTGGCGAGTCGTTTCGGAAGAATCTTTCGGAAGCCGCATCGCCTCGCGAGTTGCTCGAGCGCATCGTGAAAGTGCCGCGGGACAAGACCGAGCCCGATCAGTGGGAGTTTCAGATCCTTGCGCGCGTACTCGACCGTCACACTGTCATCATGGTAACGACAGACTGCGATCACGCGATGCTTGAGGCGATGCATCTGAAGACCGCGAGCACTATCGAAGAGGCGCTCGAGATGGCCGGGGAAATCGTCGGCAAGGAAGCGAAGGTCGCAGTGATTCCGGATGGAGTTTCAGTAATAGCAGAGGTGTTAGGATCGGGAGGGGAGATGCGATAGGTAATGGTTCCCGCAGAGGCGCAGAGGCACAGA
>DCIL01000075.1:8310-8848 GCA_002315875.1 Verrucomicrobia bacterium UBA1727
GGCGCAGAGGCACAGAGGGGAGATGTGAAAGTAGAGATGGAGTTGAATGAAATAACAGGAGATGTTCTTGACGCATCTGTGAAGATTCACAAGATGTTTGGTCCTGGCTTGTTCGAATCGGTTTACGAACGACTGCTGGGAATTGAGTTAGAACGGCGCGGACATCAAGTGAAACATCAGCAATCCGTTTCCTTTGCCTACGAGGATGTTCTTTTCAAGAATGCTTTTCGCATTGATTTGCTGGTTGATGAAGAAGTGCTGGTCGAGCTGAAATCAACGTCTCAGATGCATCCGGTCTATCCTAAACAGCTGCGAACCTATCTGGTGCTGACGAATAAGAAAATCGGACTGTTGGTAAACTTCGGCATGGAAACGCTCAAGGATGGCTTTGTGCGGGTTATCAACGGCAAATTGCCTAACGTATCTTCAGCATTGCCGTCATATTCACGAACAATAGAAGACCTTGATCTTTCGCTCGATAAGCAGGATGATCTCTGCACCACACAACTCTGTGCCTCTGCGCCTCTGCGGGAGTCAC
>DCIL01000075.1:8987-25475 GCA_002315875.1 Verrucomicrobia bacterium UBA1727
CTGTGCCTCTGCGCCTCTGCGGGAGAATATTGGGCGTAACAAAATTTGTAATTGACGATTATCAGGTTTAACAACATGGAGAGATAATGAAGATTCTGGTTTGTATAAAGCAAGTGCCGGGGACGACTCAAGTTGAGATTGATCCGGTGACTGGAACTCTTAAGCGGGACGGCGTGCCGTCCAAGATGAACCCCTTCGACCTCTACGCGCTGGAAACCGCGATGAGAATCAAGGAAAAAGGAAAAGGGAAAAGTGAAAAAGGGGAAGGTGTAGGGGAAGAGGTTGAGGTGACGGTGCTCACCATGGGTCCGCCGCAATGCGAGAAGGTCGTCCGCGAGGCGTTCATGATGGGTGCGGACCGCGGCATCATCCTCTCCGATCGTGCATTTGGCGGGGCGGACGTACTGATGACTTCGTATACGCTTGCCCAAGGCGTGAAGAAGACAGGCCCCTACGATCTCATCATCTGTGGCAAGCAAACGACGGACGGCGATACGGCTCAGGTCGGCGCGGAGATGGCGGAGTGGCTCGGAATCCCCCACGTTGTGAATGTGAAGAATGTAGGTGAAGGGGAAGAGAAGGAAAAAGGAAAAGGGAAAAGTGAAAAAGGTGAAGGTGAAGGGCTGGAGGTAACGGTTGATCTGCCGGATTATGAGATTGTCGAGAAGGTTCCGTATCCTTTCTTGATGACCGTCGAGAAGGGCATCTATTCTCCGCGGCTTCCCTCGTACAAGCTCAAGTGTGCGACCGCGGACCGCGAGATACTCTGGCTTCAGCTCAAGGATCTCGATGACACCGATCCGAAACATTACGGACTCAACGGATCTCCGACTCAGGTGAAGCGAATTTTTCCGCCGTCGCATGAGGTTGATCGTGTGACGATCGAGGGGGGCGATGTCAGCAAGGCGGCGCAGCTTGCCGAACTGCTTAAGGAAAGGAAGTTTCTGCAATGAGCCACATTTCAATCCATCAGGAGAAGATTGCGGACAAGGCGGCGGCGCTGGCGCTGTGTCCTTTTGGAGCGATTTCCGAGAACGTCCGCGGCGAGTTGGAAATCGGTGCCGGTTGCAGGATGTGCCGCGTATGCATCCGCAAGGGTGGAGGTGCGTTCGAGTTTGTGGACGATTCCGAGCCGGGAGTGGACAAGTCGAAGTGGCGTGGCGTTGCGGTAGTTACCGAGATGATGCCCGATGGCGACATTCATCCCGTTGGACTCGAACTCCTCGGCAAGGCGCGAGAGCTTGCCGCCAAGATCGATCATCCCGTATACGCGGTGGTGATCGGCTACAAGACCGATACTGCCGTCAGGAATTGCCTCGAACACGGGGCGGATGAAGTGCATGTCTACGATGACGAGCAGTTAGAGCATTTCCGCATCGAGCCGTATTCCGCCGCGCTCGAGGAGTTCATCAATGCGGTTCATCCCTCGAGCGTACTCGTCGGCGGCACGGTGAACGGCCGTTCTCTCGCGCCGCGGGTGGCGGCCCGTTTCCGCACTGGCCTCACTGCGGACTGCACGGTGCTCGACATGTCTCCGACAACGGATCTCGATCAGATTCGCCCGGCCTACGGCGGCAACATCANNNNCATCATGGCGCACATCAACACGCCCAAGCATCGTCCCCAGTTCGCCACCGTTCGCTACAAGATTTTCTCCATTCCCGAGAAGTGCGAGCCCCACGGCAAGGTCGTCAGGCACTCGCTTGCCGCGGACGCGCTCAAGAGCGCGATCGAAGTGATCGAGATGCGGCGCAAGGACGCGGAGAAGGGCATTGAAGACTCTGAAGTGCTCGTCGTTGCTGGACGCGGCGTGCGTCAGCCTGCAGATCTTGAGATGCTTGAGAAGCTTGCGAAGATTCTGGGGGGACGTCTCGCCACCACACGTGCGGTGGTCGAAGCAGGTTGGGTCGATGCGAAGCTGCAGATCGGACTTTCCGGGCGCACGGTTAAGCCGAAGCTGATCATCACCTGCGGCGTTTCGGGCGCGATTCAGTTCGTGGCCGGCATGCAGGGCGCGGAGACGATCGTTGCGATCAACAGTGATCCGAAGGCGTCCATCTTCAAGGTCGCGCACGTCGCGCTCGTCGGCGATCTCTATACGATAGTTCCGGAACTCATCAGTCGTTTAAAGTAAGTCATGAGGAACAATCATGCCATGAAAAAGAACATCATATCCATCGGTTGCCTGGTAATCTGCCTTTCAAGCTGTTTTGCCGCGGAGTTGCGGGTTGAGCGTCGCAAGCCGCTGACGGCGAATGTCGGCGTCGTTTCAGTAGGTCTCGACACGTACTGGAAGCAATGTCCCGGGCTGCTCGGTGACATGATCAAGAAGGAGGACGTCTTCGTCAGAAAGTGCGAGGCCCATCAGGTTAAGGTCACGCGCTTCGGTATGTCGGACAATCCCGTCGCCGCCAAGGCGATGATTCCCGCGATGAAGGCGGCCGATCTCGATGTCCTTTTCGTGGACATGGTGACGTATGCGACGAGCTCGACCTTCGCCCCGTTCGTGCGCGAGCTCAATTGTCCGATCGTCCTTTTCGCCTTGCAGCCGGATGACAAGCTCGACTACGAACACGCGACCATCTACAAGCAGCTTTTGAATGACGATCTTTGCAGCGTGCCCGAGTTCACGGGGGTCGCCGAACGCTACGGCAAGCCGGTCGCTGATGTCGTTATCGGCAAGCTCGAGGGCGATGCGCGTGCGGATGAGGAGATCCGTCAGTGGTGCGCCGTCGCGCATGTCCTGCACGATCTTCGCCGCGCGCGCATCGGACTTATGGGACACGTCCTCGAGGCGATGTACGACATGCAGGTCGACCCGACGGCCGTCTCGCGCACGTTCGGCTGTCATGTGACCTTGTGCGAGCCGGACGAGATCGTGCCGCTTTATCAGAATCCAGATGCCGCGGCGGTAGACGCGATGAAGAAGCGCATCCTCTCGTTCTTCGATACTCCCGATCCCGTGAGCGATCCGTGGACGGAGAAACTGACGGCGCATGACCTCGAGGTGGCGGCGAAGGCGGCCGTGGCGCTTGAGGGCTTCGCGGCCAAGCGCAATCTTGATGGTTTCGCCTACTACTACGAGGGACAACCCGGCACGGTGACGCGCGAACTCGTCACGAACTTCATCGTCGGCAATTCTCTCCTTACGGCGGCAGGTTTTCCGATGTGCGGCGAGTTCGATCTCAAGAACTGCGTCGCGATGATGATCTTCGACCGACTGGAGATCGGCGGCAGCTTCGCGGAGTTCCATCCGATCGACTTCGAACGCGACACGGTGCTCGTCGGACATGACGGACCTCATCACCTCAACATCGCGCAGTCAAAGCCGGTCCTCCGTTCGCTCAAGAAGTATCACGGCAAGCCGGGCAAGGGTGCGGGTGTCGAGTTCAATATCAAGGAGGGTCCGATCACGATGATGTCCCTCGGCCTCAAGCGCGACGGCACGTTCAAGTTCATCGTCGCCGAGGGCGAGTCGCTCAAGGGACCGATTCCTCCGACCGGCAACACGAACACGCACGGCAGGTTCCTGCCGGACGTACGCACGTTCCTCCGTCGCTGGTCGCTTGCAGGCCCTACTCATCACTTCGCGCTCGGCATCGGTCATCATGCTGCGGAGCTGAAGAAGCTGGGTCGTGCGCTCGGCATCGAGGTCGAAATCGTGACCCCGGAGGCAAAGTGAGATGACGAGCGTATTTCTGCTTTTGGCTTCTTTGTGGACGTCGTTCCTGAATCCGCCGGACTCGGCGAAGCCGTGGTGCTATTACTGGTGGATCAACGGACACGTCGACGAGAAGACGATCACCGCCGACCTGGAATCGATGCGCGGACTGGGGTTCGGCGGAATCCTGCTCTTCGATTCCCGCGGTTATTGGGATGACGATGACGAGCATGTGATCAATCCGAAGGCCGAGCTCGTATGGGGTTCCTCGCGTTGGTACGATCTCGTCGAGCACACGTTGCGCGAATGTGCGCGGCTGAAGCTTGAATTCACGATGAATGCCTCTGCCTCGGGTGGAGAGCTCAACGGCTTTACGAACGGCGTCAAATACGTGTCGGACATCTCCGACAGGAAAGAGGTCGCCGCACATCTCGATCGCGTAGTCGGTCCGCTCCTCAAGCGTTGTCCCGAGCTTGTCGGCACCACGTTCACCCACGTCTATTCCGTCAGCTACGAAGGCAAGGTGCGCAAGGGTGCGACTTGGGACATCATCAAGGATGCGTTCTATGGGACGATGCGCGACTGGGCGCATGCGAAGGGACTCAAGGTCTATTCGGAGTCCGGCGGACCCTGGTGTCACGATGCAGTCGAAGCGCTGATGAACACCGATCAGCTGGCGATGCTTTCGTTTAACGATTTTCCCCAGGGTGAATTCTGGCCGCTGGAGGAAAACGCCTTTTCTCCGCTTTCGCGACACGCGAACGCGAATGCGCGCTTCTTCATGCGCGGACCAGTCCTTGCCGCCAGGCGTGCGGGACTGCCGATCGTCTCCATTGAGGCCTTCACTCACATGCAGCACCACTGGTCCGTAGATCCCGCCTTTCTCAAGCCCCTTGCGGATCAGGCGTTTGCCGACGGCATAAATCGCATCGTCTGGCATACCTTTACCGCCTCACCGGAGAAGTTCGGCGTTCCCGGAGCTGAATACTTCGCAGGCTCGCACATCAACCGCAATGTGACCTGGCAGCGCGAAGCGGCTCCGTTCGTCCGTTATCTCGCTCGTTGTTCCCATCTGCTCAGGCAAGGCGATTATGTCGATGACGGATCGTTTCGCAATGTCTCGACCAATTACTACGACTGGGGACGTTACCGCAGGAATCCGAAAGCGCAGTTCACGACGATTCACCGACGGACGACGGAAGGCGATCTCTTCTTCGTCGCCGGCGAAGGAAAGGGCGATTTCGTGTTTCCAGCGAGCGGTCCGGCCGAGATCTGGGACGCCGTCGCGGGCGTGCGGAGTCCAATCAAGGGCGAGGCCGTGGCCGGAGGAACGCGCGTCAAGCTCGACCTCCCGATCGGAGGAAGCTGTTTCGTTGTGTTCGGTGCAAAGAATCGTCCGCGTGACGACGGCGCATCTGCCGCGGAGTGCAAGTACACGACGCGCCTTGAAATCACGGGACCCTGGCAACTCAGCTTCGCGTATCATCCCGGCATCGCCGCTCGTCCGCCGCAGCCTGTCGTGTTGGACGGCCTCGTAGATTTCACGACGCGCGAGGACCTGAAGTATTTTTCGGGAACGGCGACATATCGCACGTCGTTCAAGATCGACACGCTCGTGGGTAAGGCGCGGCTTTCGCTCGGCAAGGTGCCGTCGGGGCTCGCCCACGTCTGGGTCAATGGCGTAGATTGTGGGACGGTCTGGTGCGAGCCGTGGACATGCGATGTGTCCAAGGCGATTTGCCAAGGGCGGAACGAGTTGAGGATCGACTACATCAACAACTGGTACAATCGTCTCGTCGGCGATTGCATGCTTCCTGAGGCCGAACGCGTGACGCGATCGACAATCCATTACTGGACGAAGCCGCGTACCGGCGATCCGAAGAACCTGTGGTCCATCCGTCCGACGATCTATTCCGGGTATTCCGTTTCCGATCCGTTGCAGCCGTCGGGACTCCTCGGACCGCTCGAATTGTCGATGGCAGAGTTTCATCCGTGCACCGTGCGCGGGCGCACGCAACCGAATGCCTGGGTGGTCGCGAACAGTGGACAGATCGCCAGGGCTGACGAGAACGGACGATACGAGATCACGCTGCCGGCCCAGGGAGTGTACTGCCTTAAGGCGATGGCGGACGGTTTTGATGAGGCGACGCGTCCGTGGCTGGAGGTTCCAGCGAAGGGCGATGTCGACCTGCCGCTCTGGGCGTTGCCGAATCCCGCGCGCCGCGTCGTGCACGGTAATCTCGGACATCCCGCACAACTCAAGGTCTACGATTCCGGAAAACCGATTCGCGGCTTCGATCTGGCCGGTATCGAAGTCGGCTCGCACAAGGCGCCCAAGGGTGTGTGGCATCATCGCAATGAGTTCTTCTGGACGCTGGGCGAATACTGTTTCACCGCGACCGGTGAGGTGAAAATCGTAGAGTCGACGGACTTTCCCGAGCTGCGCAAGCGCGGATGGTACAAGGGCGACTTCCATGCGCATGTCATCCACGGCGAGAATTTCTACCATGCGAACCTCCAGCAGATGAATCTTGTTTGCCGCGCCGAGAAATTCGATTGGATCTATCTCTCCGGACACCATGCTAATGACGGATTCCCGGTCGATAACGTGAAGCTCGCGGAATATCTTTCGGACGGACATCTCTTTCTGCGCGTCAACAACGAGTTTCCGAAGAACATCTACGGACATTTCGGAAACCTGAATGTTCCGCCGCTGACGACGCGGGATTACGGTCCCGATTACGATATTGACAAGGTGACCGACCTCGAGTTGTCCGAGCGACTGATCTACTCGCGCGGCGGACTTGCCATTCCAGTGCATCCGCTCTATGGTGATGTCGTCCGCATCGACAAGAAGACGGGACGCAAGACGTACGGAATGATCAACAACGAACTCGTTCTATGGCTCTTGTGTCGTCCCGAGCTCGTACCGGTCGTGGACTTTTTCTACTTCCCCGAAGATCGTGCCGAGCAGTTCTGGTATCGTCTTCTGAATCGCGGGTATACGCTTGGTTGCTCGGCTTCGAGTGACGCGGCGTTCGATGTCGGACACACTCCCGGCAGTTCTCAGGGCACCTTCGCGAAACTGGACCGCGTTGACGGTCTTTCGATCGTCGAGGCCTTCAAATCTGGGCGCACGATGGTTTCGTATTTCGGCAATGCCGTTCTCATAGAGGTTGAGGGTCAGCCGAGCGGAAGCAAGTTCATGCCCAGCAAGCAGAAGCGCCGGATGACGGTTGATGCCTACGCCGCGCCTGGCGGTAAGTTTCTTCTGCGCGTCGTGCGTAATGGCAAGACGTTCGCAGAGCGTACCTTCGTGGCGCCGGACGACGGCAGGTTCTCCTTCGATGCCGATATCGTCGAGGAAGACAATGCCTGGTACGTGGCTACGCTTCGCCAGCTCTTCGACAAACGGCCTTCGGTCATCAGATCCGCCGCCTCACCCATTTATTTCCGCGGACCCGATTTCAAGCCGCCTGAAGTGATCCCGATGCCGCGTCCGCTCCCTGCGAACATCAAGGAGCGGCTTTTGTACCTTACTCCTTCCGAGACGGATACTGACGCCTGGTACGACGAGCTCAAGCGGTTGCTCACACTTCCGTATTCGAGATGATTGTGTTATAATACGTGCAACTAAATCATAATTAAAGGAGACATGACAGATGCGTAAGATCGTATTTGCATTGTTGGCGATGCTGGCGATTAATTCAGTTGCCGCGGAAGCGAAGATAGTTAATGAGCGTGTCTGCACACGGCAGGGCTGCATGACCGAATGGACGCCTTTCGCGCTCACGTTGTGCGGTCCGGTGGGGTTGCCCTGGGGCGATTGGAACGTGAAGGGCCTGCAGATCGGGCTTTTCAACAGCGTCTACGAACTTTCCGGACTTCAGATCGGTGTCGTCAACATTGCCGATCGCGCCCGTGGAATGCAGATCGGAGTGGTGAACGTGATATCGTCCGACGATTGCGCGTTTCTGCCGATCGTCAACTGGAGCTTCTGAAGGAGGAATGATTATGAAGAAACTCATGACAGCAATTGCGGCGGTTTTCGCATGCGGACTTTCCCTTGCGCAGGAGAATGTAGCTCCGGCTAAACCTGCGGCAGCAGCACCTGAACTTAAGAAGGTCGCTGTTTTCGTCAAGAACAATACGAATGTCCGAGGCATGGACGACGAGGTGGACGGCATTCGCGACCGTCTTGCCGCCGCGATGGCCGAGGTTGATGGTTTCTCCGTTCTTGACTCTTCGCAGATTGCGGATACCTTCCGCAAGTACAAGGTGACGGTGAATGACGAGAAGGCGGGTGTCTATTCCGGCATCTTCACTGGCGGCTCGGTTCCGACCGTGGCGCGGATGATCGGCTGCGATTACATCGTTACCGCTTCGATCATCGGCGCCAATGCAATGCGGCGCAATGTCGGTGGAACGCTCGCAACGGTCTTCAATCTCCGCATCGCGCTCAAGGTCATGGACTCAACCGGTGCGAGCGTCTACGGCATTCCGGTGCGTCCCTACACCTTTCCCGCTACCGATGCTGTAGATGATCCGATGAACTACTACAACCTCCTGCTTGATCGTTGGGCGACCGAGGCCACGTCCGCATTGGCGACGCGGGCTCCGAAATGGCGCAAGCCGTCCGCCGCTGAGACCGAGCTCGTATCCTTCGAGGTGCGCACCACCATCGACAGCACTCTTAATGAGCTCGAGTCGCAGACGAGGGGTGCGAAGGGTGAGCAGCTTACCGAACTTCGCAAGGTTGTCGGCGGGGTTACGGTGGAGCTGGACGGAGCCGTCATCGGGTCCGCGCCGAATACGTTCAAAGCCACGAAGGGACTCCACCAGCTCTGTGTGCGTCGCGATTGGATGAAGCCCTACACTGCGACCGTCAACATTCAGGAAGGCATGGTGCTGCAGGTGGCGCTTGAGATGTCCGCTGAAGGCGTGACCAAATGGGGTTCGCTTGAAGGACTCCGTGCGGGTCTCGCCCGCGAATATGCGCGCGCGGCGATGGAGCGTGGCGTCAAGGTCAATGTCGACACGAAGAATTGGCGCGATATCGGTGGTGGTCCTGCAATCAAGGTCGAGAAGTAACTGATGGCTGACGCTTTCCATAGTCGTTCGATCTGCCTGCTGGCGCTGTGCGCAATCGCCTTCGGGGGTTGCGTCAGTGTCCAGGACGATGCAATCGCTGCTCGCAGGAATCTCGATGGAGGTGATCCGGCGCAGGCGGTTGCCTGGGCGGACGATTTGGCGACGGATAGTTACTACACCAAGAATCTCGGTGCGGTAGAAGCGGGGCGTGTGCGGTTGCTTACTGGTGATACGTCCGGGGCGGAAAAGTGGTTTCGTCAGGCGGTGGATTCGGTGGTGGATCGCAAGGAGTGGTCTCCCAAAATCAAGCTCGGAGACATCGGAAATACGGTCCTGTCCTCAACGGTCACTGATGATCGCACGCGTGAGTATTACCTTCCGCCGTATGAGATAAATTTCGCCTTTCAGTATGCGATTCTCGCGCAGGCCCTCAATGGCAAGCGTGAGGATGCGCTCGTTGATTCTCGGCTCGCGGTCTATGTTCAGGACTCGCTCGCCCAGACGTATGGGGCGGACGTTCAGAAGAAGGTCGCAGGTGACGACCCGAAGGCGAATGCGTCCGCCGATCGTGCGACCGCCAGTCAGACGGCTCAGCTTCAGGAAATGATGGCCGCCTCGCGTAACTCGTGGGAGAATCCCGTTCTTTGGTGGCTCACTGGCATTCTCTTCGAGGCGGACGGCGATACGGAGATGGCGTGGCAGTCGTATCGCAAGGCGAGGGCGGTGCGCGATAATTGCGCGGTCTTCGCGAAGGCAGCGGAGCGGGCGGATGCGAACCGCCGCACACCGGAGAAGGGGAAGGCGAAACTTGTCGTGCTTTACGAAGAGGGATTCGTTCCGCTACGTGAGTCAATGAAGATTCCGGTGCCGATCTACACCGGCTTTGGAATTGACATTCCCATGTACAGGAACAAATCCGCCTATCGTCCGAACGCCGTCTCGATTTCCGGCGCTACGAATCTCGTCGCGGCATGTCCGGCGCTCGATGTCCGTTCGCTTGCGGCGCGCGATCTTTCCGAACAACTTCCTGGGGTGATCCTGCGGAACATCACGCGTGCCGCGGTTCAGGCCGGTGCTCAGGCCGCGGTGAATGCGGCTGGCAACAAGTATGCGAAGATCGGTGTGTTCGTGGCGAATGCCATTGTGACGGCGATGCGCAAGGCGGATACGCGCAGCTGGACGACGCTGCCGGACGGACAGCAGGTCTGGGAGGATGGCGCGATGATTCCCGGAAACTATCAGGTTGGAGTCAATGTGAACGGGCGTACCATTTCCGTACCGGTGACGTTGGGGGCGGATGAGACGGTTCTTGTCTGGATTGCTGATCTCGGACATACCTTCAGGGCGGGTACCGCGAAACTTTGAAAGGAAATGCGAATATGAACAGAATCATTATTGCAGGAGCCATGGCCGCGCTGTTGGCCGGATGCTCCACTTGGGGTGAAACTCGCGGAACGCGCGTTAATATCGACACCGACTCCGGTGAGGCGGCGGTGCGCGAGAATTCTTATCGGCTCAAGGGACGCATCAAGGTCGCGAAGGTGACGTATGGCGAGGCTGGTGGTCTCCGCCGCGCGACCGTTACGCTCGAATCGATGACCAAGCGCCGTCAGCGCATCCAGGCGCGGATGCTGTGGCTTGATGAGGAGGGAACGGCAATTGATGCCGATGGCAAGCCCTATCGTGCATACGTGATCGACGGGAATGACAGCGTGACCTTGACCGGTCTTGCTCCGAGCCCGAAGGGTGTGAAGGCCCAGGTTCAGGTGCGCGAGGAAGACACTGTTGAGTAGGTGTAGAGAAAAGGTGTAGGTGTAGAGAATAGGTCAAGAAAGGAGAAATGAAATGAACAAGATTGTGATTATTGGTTTTATGGTGGTGGGTGCTGCGGTGCTTGCCGGATGTTCTACCACGCATGCGCGTGAGACCCAGCTCGACATGGCTCCCAAAACTGCCGCGCTCGAGCCGCAGGACGTCCGTCGCACGATTGAGAAGATGGTTGATTCGATGCTTGCCGATCAGGAGTTCATCAAGGAGTACTGCACGGGGCGTCCCGTCCTGGACATCGCGACGTTCAAGAATTCCTCGACTATGCATCTCAACATGAAGTCCATTACCGACTCGATCCGTACGAAGCTCATTCGTTCGCGCAAGTTCAAGTTCGTGGACGGTTCGACTTCCGGGCAGGATCTCAAGATGATGAACGATCAGGCGCTCAATGGTCTTACCGATCCGACCAAGGCCGTTCAGATGGGCCGGCAGTCGGCCGCGCAGATGTATCTTTACGGAGATCTTTCGGAGATGCGTAATCAGGTTAACAGCGTGACCGACCGCTACTACAAGTTCACGCTTAACATGAAGGATCTTCGCACTGGTGAAATCGCCTGGACGGACGAGCAGGAGATTCGCAAGGAAGAGGTCCGCAACGTGATGGGTTTCTAACTGCTGAATTAACAAAGGAGGCAATCCATGAGCAATGAAGAGTTCGACGAAGTTGACGTTCCGATCCGGGAGAACGATGACGGTGCGGAAATTCGCGACACCGACATTGTCTTCGATTGTCCCCATTGCGGCAAGAACCTGGTGATCGACTATCGTGGAGCCGGTCTCGAGATCAATTGCAGCGAGTGCGGAGAATCGGTGCTGGTGCCGATTCCCGATGGCATGGAGCTGAATGATCTCGATCTTGATCCCGGCGAAATACTCAAGCAACTGTTCGCCACGCGCCGCAATTATCAGAAGGCCGAGCTGAAGATCCAATCGCTCAAGGCCCGTCTCGTCCAGCTTCAGGAGGCGCTTGGGGTTGTGCAGGAAGTGGTGGCGGAAGGGTTGAGTCAGTCGTGAGTCGTGGAACGAAGTCATTTCTTGTGAACGCGCTGACCTTTTCGCGCGTTCCCTTGATTTTCGCCTGGTTCGTCTTCGCCTGTCTTCAGGAGTTCACGATCAGGCCGCCGGCTTCGTCCGGCAGTTTCACGCTCGCGGCGCTCGCGTGTCTGATGATGCTCCTTTCGGGTCTTACCGATGCCTGGGACGGATGTCTCGCACGTAAGTGGGGTGTGGTGTCCGCGCTTGGCAAGATGGCGGATCCGCTGATGGACAAGGTATTCTACATCGTCGCTTTCCCTGCGCTCACCTGGCAGATCATGCATCAGGGCGAGAGCTCTTTCCACGGCATGCTGATGTTGGTGTTTACCATAATGTACATGTTGCGCGATACCTGGGTGACGTTCATGCGTTCGATCGGGACGATGTACGGGGCCGATGTCGCGGCGATGTGGCTTGGAAAGGTCCGTACCGCGCTTTCGTTTCCCGGCGCCGGCTGGGTCTACATGTATCTTTGCTTCCATCATATGGTCGATCCTTCCTGGTGGCCGCTGTGGCTGGCCTCGTGTTACGTGGTTGAGGGATTGCTGCTGGTGCTGACTGTCTGGAGCCTTTATTCCTATACCCTCGCCTACATGCCGCACCTTCGGCGTGCGTTGCGCACAGAAAATGGGTGAATCCCCCCTTGATTGGAATTTGGGATTGTGGTATAATATGCGCCGTTTTAACCGATATCGGAGCGTAGCGCAGCCTGGTAGCGCGTTTGTTTCGGGTACAAAAGGTCGAGGGTTCGAATCCCTCCGCTCCGACCAATCCCGCTTGAACTGATTTTAGTGCGTTTTCGCCATGTTCATGCGGATTTTTCTTTTTGTGATTCTGGCGATGGTGGCGGATTGTGTCTTGGCGGTTGAGATGTCTTATCGCTTTAGGAGTCCGCGAAATCCCGAACGAAAGGTCCGCGCTTCAACCGAACTGATTGTCCTTCACACCACCGAGGCGCCGGCCAACAGTTCCCTGAACAAGCTCTGCGACCGTGGCGAAGCGCATTTCTGCGTTACCGAAGAGGGCGGTGTCTATGCGATCGTGGATCGCGATCGCGAGGCCTTCCATGCGGGACGCTCGATGTGGTGCGGCAAGGAGGATGTGGACAAGTTCTCGATCGGCATCGAGTGTGTCGGGTATCACAACAAGCGCATGCCGTCGGTGCAGCTCAATGCCATCCGCGAACTCGTCGCCCAGCTAAAGACGATGTATCGGCTTACGGACGAGAAGGTGGTCTGCCATAGTCACGTTGCCTACGGAGCGCCGAACAAGTGGCAGAAGCATCGCCATCGAGGACGCAAACGCTGCGGAATGCTCTTCGCCATGCCGTCCGTCCGCCGCGCGCTCGGACTCAAGTTTCGTCCCGCTTTCGATCCAGATGCCAAACGCCTCACCGTCGGCGATGATTATCTTCGGAATGTCCTTTACGGTTCGATTGATACCATGGCTCCTCCGGCGGCACCGGCATCGAAGTTCGCGAAGTCCCCGGTTATCGCCAACAAGAAGACCGCACCTAAGCCCGTAGTGAAGTCGGCTCCCAAGCCCGCAGTGAAGGTTGTCCCCAAACCGACCGTCAAGTCGAAGGTCAATCCAGCGCCGACAAAGAAGACCACGTCCAAGAAGAAGTGACGTGGGATAAGCCGAGGGTCGGATTCGAACCGACGCGTCCTTGCGGATCCTGATTACAAATCAGGCGCAGTCAACCACTGTGCCACCCCGGCGACTTATTGGCGCGTATTATACCAAAAATTTCGACCAGCCGTCACGCCCTTGATTGGCGGAGGGTTATTTTGATATAATTTCTTCCATGAAAGCCCTTATTTTCATATCGCTTTTCGCGGTGGCGGGGTGTCTTACCGCCTCCAAGCCCCAGATTGTTTTCTGGCCGGTCGATTATGTCGGCAAAACCGCGCTTGAGGCAAAGCCGAAATATCAGGTCGGCAGGGTGTCCTCGGCGGTGGTTCGCGCACCTTATGGCGACAACCGTCTGGCGGTTCTCCGCGCTAACGGTTCAATCGTCTTCGATGACATGAACGAATATGCCGCCTCGCCCGCAATGCTATCGAAGGGCATTGTCATGGATGCGATGCGTGCTTCCGGTCTTTTCAAATCAGTCGTAGGTTCCAGTTCGTCGGTGTCGTCCGATGTGGCGGTCGAGGTGCTGATTTCTCGGCTCGTGCTTGATTGTCGAGAATCCTCGACGCGGAACGCTCTTGCCGAGGTCAAGGTGAGAATAGTGGCGGACGGAGTCCTGGTCGGCTCCGCCAACGGCGAAGGCGTTGCCGATGCGTCCGACGGGTGCTACGGCGCGGCCTTCAGCAAGGCGCTTTCCTCCGCTCTCGATTCCGCGTTCGCGTCCCTCGGGAAGTAACGGTTTCAGATGAACGGGCAGTTCGCATTTCTCGGTGAGACCTTTGTCGCGGCGCTGACGACCATCGTGCGTCCGCGGCAGTTCCGCTTCGGCGACTGCGCGCTCGCGTTTCAGCGTGCCTCGTTCGAGGGGCTTCCGGTGTCCACGGGAATCGGGCTCCTGCTCGGCATCATCCTTGCCTTCCAGTGTGCCGCGGCGCTCAAGATGTTTGCGGTCGAGGTGTATGTTTCGGATATGCTGGCGATCGCGATTCTGCGTGAACTCGGTCCGCTCGTGACCGCTATCATCCTCGCCGGCCGGTCCGGCAGCGCCTTTGCCGCGGAGATCGGCACGATGAAGGTGAATGAGGAGCTGGATGCGCTGACGACCATGGGCCTTACGCCGGTGAGGTTTCTCGTCCTTCCGCGAGTGGTGGCGGCGATTCTGGCGATGCCGATTCTGACGGTCTTCTCCGAAATCGCCTCTCTTGCCGGAGGCGCCGCGGTCCTCTCGATGATGAATGTGCCGTTGACGGTCACCTGGGATCACTATGTTTCGATCACTACGCTTTTCATGATTCTTTTCGGACTTTCCAAGTCGATGCTTTTCGGGCTCATCGTCGGGCTCATCGGCTGCTCGGCCGGAATGCGCACGAGGTCCACGGCGGACGGCGTGGGCGTGTCCGCAACCGCCGCGGTGGTCGGCGGCATCGTGTGGATTGCGATAACGGACGGCCTGCTGGCCTGGATGTGCTATGTCTGGGGGTTGTGATGGCTGAGACGGGTGACATGACAGAGCCGGTGATAAAGCTGGAGCATGTGGACGCGGGGTATCCCGGTGCCACGATTCTCAAGGACGTCTCGTTTGAAATCGTCCGCGGCGAGATCTTCATCCTTCTCGGCGGTTCCGGCTGCGGCAAGTCGACGGTCATGAAGCACATGATTGGACTCAATCCCGTACTCGCCGGCAAACTGACGCTTTGCGGACTTGAATGGACGCCGAAGACGAGCGCCCAGCTCTATCGCAAGATCGGGGTCATGTACCAGTCGGGCGCGCTCTTCGGTTCGATGACGTGTCTTGAGAACATCCTGCTGCCTCTCGAGGAGTTCACTCCGCTCAAGAAAAACGAGCGCATCGAGAAGGCGATGGCGCTTTTGAAGGATGTCGAACTTTCCGATGCCGCGGAGAAGATGCCGTCCGAAATCTCCGGCGGCATGCGCAAGCGCGTGGCGATTGCCCGCGCGATGGCGCTCGATCCCGAGGTCGTATTTCTCGACGAACCGTCCGCGGGACTCGACCCGATCACCTCGTCCGCCCTCGATGATCTGATTCTCAAGCTTCGCGCCGACAAGTCCATGACCTTCGTGGTCGTCACTCACGAGTTGCCGAGCATCTTCAAGATCGCCGACCGCGCGGCGATGTTCGACAAGGCGCGTCAAGGCATGATCGCGCTCGGTGCACCGCAGGTCCTGAAGGATACGGCGGACGACGCCTTCGTCAAAAAGTTCTTCAACAGAGGGGAGTAAAACATGGCCAACAGCAACCACGCTTCCTATTCCAAAATCGGTTTCACCATCTTCATCGGCATTCTCGCCATCGTCGCGCTGCTCATCTATCTCGGCGGCATTTCCGACGACCGCAACTTCGTCTTCACCGAGACGTATTGCGTGAAGTCGGTGAGCGGACTTTCCGTCGGCTCCCCCGTCAATTTCCGCGGCGTCAAGCTCGGCCAGGTTCGCGAGATATCCTTCGTCGGCATCGACTATGATAACGTGCCGATCGAGGACGCTTCGAAGATCCGTGTGGTGATGGCGATCCGCCGCAAGCTCGTCGGATTTGACAAGGATGATCGGGAGATGGAGCAGATGATGCGCAGATACGCGGAGCACGGGCTTCGCGCCACGGTGACCGCGAGCGGCATCACCGGACTTTCCCGCATCGAGCTCGACATCGATCCCGAGACGAACGCGGTGGATCGGCTCAACTGGACTCCTAAGTACGTGTACATTCCGTCCAAGGTGTCGCTTCTGGACAGCTTCTCGGATTCCGCGACCAAGGTGATGAACCACATCAACAAGATGGACATCAACACCGCCTGGTCGAACGTCAATGCTTCGGTATCCGCTCTCGCCCGCGCCACCGAAGGCGTGAAGGTGATGATCAACAGCAATCAACCGGAGATCGAGCGCGTCATCGAAGATCTCGCCGAGGCGTCCGCCGCGCTGCGGGAGACCTCGTCGGAGATTCGCCGCAATCCATCGCTGCTCATTCGCGAGCGGCGACTCGAACCCATTTCTGAAACTGAATAACAGGTAAAATGAAAATTTGGAACAGTGAAAAGGAAACCCTGTCGCGGGACGAATACGCGGCAATTCAACTTTCGGGATTGAAAAAATCGCTGGCCCGCGTTTGGACCAACGAATTCTATCGTGAGCGTCTAAAGGCGGGCGGTGTTGCTTCGCCAGAGGATGTGAAATCTCTCGACGACCTTCAGAATCTGCCGTTCTTCACCAAGGAGGAT
>DCIL01000075.1:25506-26173 GCA_002315875.1 Verrucomicrobia bacterium UBA1727
TATCCGCTGAAGATGAACTGCGTCGCCCGTCAGGATCTCCGCGAGTTCCATCAGTCCTCCGGCTCCACCGGAACTCCCGTCGTCATGGCCTACACCAAGAACGATCTAATCCAGTGGGCGGAGTGCATGGCACGCTGCTATTCGATGGCGGGTATGGACGAGGGCGATGCCGTGCAGATCATGCCGACGTTCGGACTTTTCAATGGCGGCTTCGGCTGTTATCACGGTGCGCGTAAGGCCGGGCTTTTCATCATTCCCGCCTCTTCCGGCAACACCGAGCGCCAGATCAAGCTGATGCGCGATTTCAAAACCAAGGGCTTCGTGTCCGTTGTCTCATACGTGCCGCGGATCATCGAGAAGCTGGACGAGAGCGGTGATCCCGAACTTCCCTATCTCAAGGTCGGCATCTTCGGTTCGGAGACGTTTTCGGACGAGACCAGGAAACGCATTGAGTCCCGTCTCGGCATCGAGTGCTTCGACATCTACGGCATGACCGAAACCGGCGGCATCGGTACGACCGGGCAGGACTGCAAGGCGCACGCCGGCCTTCACGTCTGGGAGGATCAGTACATCACCGAGATCATCGATCCCACCACCGGGAAGGTGCTGCCGGACGGTGAATACGGCGAAGTCGTCTTCACCTCGCTCACCCGCGAGGCGATGCCGA
>DCIL01000075.1:26188-28666 GCA_002315875.1 Verrucomicrobia bacterium UBA1727
ATGCCGATCATCCGCTACCGCACCCATGACATCACCCGCATCGTCTCGCGCGAGAAATGCGCGTGCGGACGCACTTCGCTACGCATCGACCGCATCACCGGCCGTACGGACGATATGCTGATCGTCAAAGGCGTCAATTTCTATCCGCGTCAGGTCGAGGATGCTCTCAAGGAGATTCCGGGCGTGGCGGACGAGTTTCAGATTGTCCTCACCGAGCATAACGGCATGACCGACGTGACCGTCAATGTCGAGGCGGAGCCGGGTGTCACCGGTCACACTATCGCCAAGCATCTCAAGGAACGGCTTGGCTTCCTGCCGAAAGGGGATGTCTTCCCGATCGGCTCGCTGCCGCGGTCCGAGGGTAAGGCCAAGCGCGTCATCCGTCAGTCGCTCTGATAGGTCCGGGTTTGAAGGTCTGGGATTTGAGTTGAAAAGGAAAGCAAGATGAATCTGAGGGAGATCGGTTCGCGTATCAAGGAAATGCGCGAAATCAAGGGTATTGCAATCGACGAGCTTGCGGCCACCGCAGGCATTACGCCGACGGAATTCGTTGCGCTGGAGGATGGACTTCTGGATCCGCCGTTTACGGTCCTCCATCGCTGCGCCGTCGCGCTCGGCATTGATGTCACCGCCCTGGTCGAGGGACACTCCACGAAGCTTTCGGGCCACATCATAACCCGCAAGGGCGAAGGACTTACGGTAACGGACGAGCAGGGCATCCGCCTTCAGAACATGGCGGCCAACTTCAAGAACCGCATCGCGACGCCTTACTACGTCACTTACGAGTACGATGCCGATCAGCAGGATAAGCCCATCCATCTCACGACTCACGCGGGACAGGAATTCGACCTCGTCCTCGAAGGTTCCATAAAGCTTCAGATCGGAGACCACGTCGAGATCTTGAACGCCGGCGATTCGGCGTTCTACCAGTCCTCGACTCCGCACGGAATGCTCGCGCTCGGCGGAAAGAGCGCCAGGTTCCTCGCCATGATCATGGCCGAGAACGAGAAGGATGTGAAACTCGGTCTCGAACGTGAGGCCGAGTTGAAGTTGAAGGGTGAAGTTGAAGAAGGGACCGATAAAGTCCATTCTTCCACTTCAACTCCGGACTTCGCCTCCTCGCTTATCGCCTCGCGCTTTATCGCGGAGGAAGACGCGCCCGAGGGTAAGCTCAAGCACATCGAATTCGGTGATCTTTCGACTTTCAATTTCGCCTACGATATCATTGATGAGATTGCCGCTAAGTATCCGGACAAACTGGCGATGATGTACGTCGCCAATGACAAGAGCGAACGGCGGCTTACGTTTGCTGATATCTCCAGGGAGTCCAACCGGGTTGCGAACTATCTTACGTCCCTCGGCATCGGCCGCGGCGATAAGGTGATGCTCGTTCTGAAGCGTCACTGGCAGTTCTGGCCGATCATCCTCGGCATCCACAAGATCGGCGCGGTCGTCATTCCCGCCACCAGCCAGCTCGTGACCCACGATTTTACCTATCGCATCAAGGCGGCGGACGTGAAGGCGCTCTTCATCACCCCCGATGGCGACGTGACGAAGTACGCCGATGAGGCGCTTGAGGAGTTGAAGCCCGAAGTCGAAGAAAGGAAGATCGTCAAGGTCACGGTCAACGGCAAGAAGGACGGCTGGCGCGATTTCGACGAGGAGATCGAAGCTGTCAGCGGCGAGTGGACATGGAGCGCGGCAAACGGGAAGCGTCCCGGCGGTTCCGATCCGATGCTCATGTTCTTCACCTCGGGAACGACCGGCTATCCGAAGATGGCGCTTCATTCCTACAAGTATCCGTTCGGACACTATGTCACCGCCAAGTACTGGCATCAGGTCCGCCGTGACGGACTCCACTTCACGATATCCGAAACCGGATGGGCGAAGGCGATGTGGGGTAAGCTTTACGGACAGTGGCTCTGCGAAGGTGCGATTTTCGTCTACGATTTCGACCGGTTCCATGCCGAAGAGGTGCTGCCGATGTTCGCGAAATACGGTATCACCACGTTTTGTGCGCCGCCGACGATGTACCGCATGCTCATCAAGGAGGACATCTCGAAGTACGACTTCTCTTCGGTTAAGCACGCGACTACCGCGGGCGAGGCACTGAATCCCGAGGTGTTCATCCAGTTCAAGAAGTCCACGGGCCTCGAGATCTTCGAGGGCTTCGGACAGACCGAGACCACCTGTGCGCTCGGCAATCTTTTCGGGGACGCCCTCAAGCCCGGCTCGATGGGCAAGCCGATTCCGGACTACGGCATTGATCTCGTGGACGAGAACGGCAATTCCGTTCCTGCCGGCGAACACGGCGAGATCGTCGTGCGCACTCCTCGCGAGAATCCGCATCCCGGCATCTTCGTCGGCTATTATCGCGATGAGGAGAAGACCTCCGAGGCGTGGCGTTTCGGAATGTATCACACTTGCGACCTGGCGTGGAAGGACGAGGACGATTACTACCATTACGTCGGCCGCGCC
>DCIL01000075.1:28755-33331 GCA_002315875.1 Verrucomicrobia bacterium UBA1727
AGCTTCCCTACGTCGTCGAGTGCGGAGTTTCCGCCGCGCCCGATCCGGTGCGCGGCCAGATCGTCAAGGCGACGATCAAGCTTGTGAAGGGCAAGGAGGGAACGGATGAGCTCAAGAAGGAGATTCAGGACTACGTCAAGAGCCACACCGCGCCCTACAAGTATCCGCGTATCGTCGTGTTCCGCGACGAGCTCCCCAAGACCGTCTCCGGCAAGATTCAGCGCAACAAGCTGTAGTTGGTGAACGATCGCATCTTTGAACGGATGACACTGGTGATCGTCACCTGGAAGGGGGACGAGCTGGTGAAGGGTTGTCTTGATTCCATACTTGCCGTCTACGGACGGCTTCCGCCGACTATCCTCGTTGACAATGCCGCGCTGGAATCGACGCGGTCTCTGGCGTCGGAATACTCGAACGTCGCTTATCTTCCTCAGGCTGAAAATCTCGGCTTTGCCGGCGGCAATTGCGCGGCGTGGACGCATTGCGATCGCGAATACGTGGTGCTTCTAAATAACGATACGCGGCTTGAGGATGATTCTTTTTCTCCGCTCGTGGACTTCATGGATGCGCATCCGAAGTGTGCCGCAGCGCAGGGCAAGATCATGCTTGCCGCCAATGGCAAGCTCGATGGCTGTGGCGGTTTCTTCTCTCCGCTCGGAGTGCTGGCATTCCGCGGACAGCATATCGATGATGCGCCCGAGTTCAACAAGCCGATGCGTGTCGCGGTGGTGGGCGGCGCGTTTTTCATCGTGCGTCGCTCGATGGTGGACGATGCCGGCGGAATCTTCCATGCGCATTTCAAGTCCTATTACGAGGAGATTGACCTTTGCTGTCGGCTGGGGATGGCGGACTACGAGTGCTGGTATGTGCCGACTCCGGCCGTAAAGCACTTTCATAGCGTGACGGCATCGAAGTTCGGATGGGAGAAGGTGCTGCCGCAGTATTACCGCAACATCGGTTTCTCAAGGCAGACGTGCTTCGGACTGTACGGTAGATGGCGAATGGGGCTACCGCTGAAGGTCCTTTCATTCCTTCAGTGCGCGATAGCGCTGATGAAAGGTAATCCTGGACCGATTCAAGCTCACAGGATGGCGAGCGCTGCCTTGCTCGCAGATGCGGAACTCATCCGAGTTGCTCGCAATCGTCTGCGTGCGAAATGGAAACTCACCGATCAGGAGTTCTTGTCATTCGCGATCCGCTCTCAACCTTGGCGCTATTACCTCAACCTCGCCAAGCGTGGATGATTCTTCAGTAAAGGCCGAGGATTCCGGCGAAAGTTCCCTTGATGTAGGCCCAGGCAATGTCGGGACGGCGATGCTTGAGCGCAATGGCCGAGTAGTATCCGCACGACAGCGGAGCGAAGACGAAGGTGACGCTTAGTGATTGCAGGAAGGTGAAATGCTTGCGCGCGAACTTCAACCGGTTGCGGGCAAAACAATAGGTACGTCGCGGTTTCTCAATTCCGAGCTGCCGAAGTTCCGAAACGCATCCCGGCTCGAGGAATCCGTAATGATCGGTGCGTGCCGTAGTTGAGATGTATTCCTCGTAGCCGGCCTCCATGATCATCCATCCGAAATCCGATTCTTCAAAGATCTGCTCGTAGCGCTCGTCGAATCCGCCGACCCGATCGAATGCCTCGGCGGACACCATGAAGCCGTTCGGATAGTACGTCGTGGGATACACCGAGGTTGCCGCGGGCAACTCGGCAAGCGGCAGGTTCGGTGCGTTGTCTTTGGGTTGGGACGTCCAACGGTTGAAATCGCTCCCCAATGACCAGATCGTGTTCTCTCGTCCCTTGCGCTGGTGAATCGCCATCGGCGCGACGAGTCCGGCCTTTGGATGCTCGGCGAAAACCTTGAGAAGTTCCGTCAGGATGTCGGTGTGGACGAGATTGTCGTCGTCAAGAAAGAGAATGTATTCACCGGTTGCGAGACTGCGTCCGCGATTTCGGGACACTGCCTGGAACGAGTTGCGTTCGTTCCGGCAGTATTTCACGCGGCAGTCGTGTGAGAAGGCGGACGAGATTTGTCCTTCGGTGTCATCAGGTGAACAGTCGTCGACAACGATGACTTCCAGCGACGGATATTCGGTAGCGAGCACGCTACGCACGCAATCGCAGACCATCTTCGCGCGATTGAAGGTGGGGATGACTACGGATATCAAGGGTTTTTGCATTGATCGGGATGATATCACAATTTACGCCTGTATGCAAGGCGATGCGGGATTATGCACCGATTTCAAATGACGCGTCTGACACAACGGGCGGCTGGAATATGCTATAATACGCACCAATATCAAAGGAGCAATAATGTCTGAAATTACTTTGGAAATGCGTAGGCACTCCGCGGCGCATCTGATGGCGCGCGCGATCATGAATCTTTTTGAGAACGTCCAGGTCGATATCGGGCCGGCGACAGATGATGGATTCTACTACGATTTCGATCTTCCTCATCGTCTTACCCCAGATGATTTCCCCAAGATCGAGGCGGAGATTGCGCGGCTCATCAAACTTGACGAGCAGTTCGTCCGCAAGGAGGTCTCCGCTGACGAGGCGAAGGCGCTCTTGGCCGGTCAGAAGTTCAAGCTCGAGCGTCTTGCGGATGTCGTTGCGGATGGCGTTGCGATTTCGACTTACACAGTCGGCGATTATGTCGAGATGTGCCGCGGTCCACATGTCGAGCATTCCGCGCAGATCGGTGTCGTCAAGCTGATGCGGCTCGCCGGCAGCTACTATCGCGGCGATGAGAACAATCCGATGCTGCAGCGCGTCTATGGCGTCGTCGCTAAGGATCAGGCCGAGCTCGATGCGATGCTCGCCCGCATTGAGGAGGCGAAGAAGCGCGATCACCGCCGTCTCGGAGTCGAACTTGATTTCTTCCATCTCGATCCCGAAGATCCGGGCCAGGTCTTTTGGCATCCGAAGGGCTGGTCGGTGTATGTGACGCTTCAGGACTACATGCGCAAGAAGCTGGTGAAGGACGGTTATCAGGAGGTCAACACTCCTGCGCTGATGCCGCGCTCGCTTTGGGAGAAGAGCGGCCATTGGGATCACTACAAGCAGAACATGTTCATCACCGAATCGGAGAAGCGGCTCTTCGCCGTCAAGCCGATGAACTGTCCCGGTGCGCTTGAGATCTTCAAGAGCCGCATGCGCTCTTACAAGGATCTTCCGCTCCGACTCGCGGAGTTCGGCCACTGCGCGCGCAACGAGCCGAGCGGTACGCTGCACGGCATCATGCGTGTGCGCGGCTTCGTGCAGGACGATGCGCATATCCTCTGCACCGAGGAGCAGATCGAGGAGGAAGTCGCGAAGTTCTGCCGCCTGCTGAAGGACGTCTACAAGGATTTCGGTTTCGACAAGAACCTGCTCGTCAAGCTCTCGACGATGCCCGAGGATCATGTCGGTGACGTCTCGACCTGGCAGCATGCCGAGAAGGCGCTTGCCGAGGCCTGCAAGGCGAGCGGCATGGAGTACGAGATTCAGCCTGGCGAAGGCGCGTTCTATGGTCCCAAGCTCGAGTTCACGCTTATCGATGCGCTCGGTCGTGCGTGGCAGTGCGGCACGATCCAGCTCGATTATCAGTTGCCGAGTGCCGAGCGTCTCAATGCTGAGTACATCGGTGCCGACGGCCAGAAGCATCATCCGGTGATGCTTCATCGTGCGGTCTTGGGTTCGCTCGAGCGCTTCATCGGCATTCTCATCGAGCACTATGCGGGTGCGTTCCCTTTGTGGCTCGCGCCCGAGCAGGTGCGCATCCTGCCGATTTCCGAGAAGGCCTTCGCCTATGCCGAGAAGACGCGGTCCGCGTTGGAAGCGGCCGGTTTCCGTTGCGGTGTCGACACTACGGCCGAGAAGCTCGGCGCGAAGATCCGCGCGGCGACGCTCGAGAAGGTTCCGTATCTGGTCGTAGTGGGTCCGCGCGATGAGGCGGCGGGACAGATCTCGGCCCGCAGTCGTGCGGAAGGCGATCTCGGCGCGATGACGCTCGAGGCGTTCCTTGAAAAGCTCAATGCCGAAGTCAACGTCAAGGGGTGAGACCTATGAAAAAGAAGAATTCCTCGATCAAGTACAAGCGAATCCTGCTCAAGCTCTCGGGTGAAGTGCTTGGCAACAAGGAGACGGGCGAATGCATTGACCCGAAGAATCTTTCGTTCATGGCCGAGCGCGTGAAGAAGATCCACGACCTGGGGGTCGAGGTCGGCATCGTGCTGGGCGGCGGCAACATCTTCCGCGGGCTCACCGGGGCCGGCAAGGGCGTCAACCGTGTGACTGGCGACTCGATGGGCATGCTCGCGACGATCATCAATGCGCTTGCGATGATGAACGCGCTCGAGTCCATTGGCGTGCCGACGCGCGTGATGACTTCGATCGAGATGCCGAAACTTGCCGAGCCGTTCATTCAGCGGCGCGCTCTCCGTCATTTCGAGAAGGGGCGTGTCGTCATTTTCGGCGGCGGCACGGGCAATCCGTATTTCTCGACCGATTCTGCGGCGGCGCTCAAGGCGAGCGAGATCGGGGCGAGTGCGCTTTTGAAAGCGACGAAGGTCGATGGCATCTACACGGCCGATCCGAAGA
>DCIL01000075.1:33374-33932 GCA_002315875.1 Verrucomicrobia bacterium UBA1727
TACGCGACGCTCAAGTACGAGACGGCGCTTGAGAAGAGGCTCAAGGTCATGGACTCCGCGGCGTTTGCGCTTTGCATGGACAACGGAATCCCGATCGTGGTCTTCGATTTCTTCGATCCGAAGGCGCTCGAGTCGGTAGTCCGCGGCAAGGCCGTAGGCACCGTCGTGAACTGATCGTGTCCTATTGCGTCCAAAGCCTCTATTTGTTATAATACAGTAAATTTAAAACCAAATAACAGGAGTACCTAATTATCATGGAGACAGTATCCGAAGTCCTTAGCGATGCGACCAGCAAGATTTCCAAGAGTTTTGACGCGCTCAAGGCGCAGTTCGCCGGGTTGAGGACGGGCAAGGCGTCCCCCGCGATGGTTGATGGCGTGCAGGCTGAGGCGTGGGGCTCGAAGCAGCCGCTTAAGAACATTGCGACAATTTCCACTCCCGAACCGCGGCAGATCAAGATCACGCCTTTCGATCCGTCCACCATCGACGGCATCATGAAGGCGATTCTCGCGGCAAATCTCGGGGTCACGCCTCAGAGCGACGGCAAGGTCGTGCGCA
>DCIL01000075.1:34003-38008 GCA_002315875.1 Verrucomicrobia bacterium UBA1727
AGACCCAGTCCGAGGCGCAGAAGGTTGCGATGCGCAACGTGCGTCGTGATGCAAACGAAGCGCTCAAGAAGCTCGAGAAGGACAAGAAGATTTCCGAAGACGATCTCAAGGCCGGTCTGGACAAGGTTCAGAAGGCGACCGATGACGGCATTGCTAAAATCGATGCCGAACTCAAGGCCAAAGAGGCCGAAGTGATGTCCGTCTGATCGAATCTGTGTTTTTCATTAAGGGGTGTTTAAGCTATGGCTGAAGAAGAGGTGAAGATGGAACCCGTGGAGATGACTCCGGTTTCGGCCGAACCGCCGCCGAAGGCAAATCCGCTGTCGAAGCCGACGGTTACCGCGACATTGAAGCCCGGTCTTCGTTTGCCGCCCAAGCCGGGGGCAACGGTTGCAGGGCTCAAGCCAGGGCTCAAGCTTCCGCCGAAGCCGGGTGCTACGCTTTCGCTCAAGCCAGGCGTTCGTCTTCCGCCTAAGCCGGGTGCAACGGTCACGGCGCTCAAGCCGGGGCTCAAGCTTCCTCCGAAGCCAGGTGCGACCGTAACCTCGCTCAAGCCAGGTATCAAGCTTCCTCCGAAGCCGGTCATCCATAAGCCGGGCTCCACGATAGCTGCGAAGCCGTTACCCAAGCCGGTGACGCCTGTTGCTGCATCTCCTGTTGCTGCGGCTCCTGCTGCGTCACCCGTTGCTGCGGCTCCTGCTGCGGCTCCAGTTGTCGCGGCTCCAGTTGTAGCGACTCCAGTTGCCGTTGATGCGCAGGGCGTCGGCAAGCTGCCGACGGTTTCTGCTAAGCCTATGTCTCCAGAAGAGGCGGCCGCGCCGGTAGTGAATCCGAATCCGAAGCCGCTTGAACAGCTCAAGTCGGTTACCAATAAGCTCAAGGGGCTCACGCAGCAGGTTCCGCAGCAGGCGATTCTTCATAAGACCGGTATTGTTGCGGACGGCAGTTCCGAGATTCAGAAGGAGGCCGCGAAGCACAAGACTTCGCGTATTTCGCTTTCCGAGGCGATTGGTGTCGCTCCCGTAAAGAGTGAAGCGACGCCGATGAAGACGATTCGCATCAAGCGTCCGATTGACATTTCCAATGCCACCAAGCCGCTTGCTCCGCTCGTCAAGCCCGTTGCCGCGCCAGCGCCTGCGGCGGCCGCCGATGCGCCTGCGCCTGCAGCGCCAGCGTTCGAGGCCGCTACTGTCGTGACTCCGGTGCCCGAGGCATCCGCGCCAGCCGCTACCGCTACCCAGCCGAGTGCGACGATCACCCAGCGCAAGACGCTCAAGATTGCGCGTCCGGGCGGGGCGGTGCGTCCGTCCGGCAAGTTCGGTCTCAAGCGTCCAACTCAACCGTCTGCCCCCGCTGCCGCCGTTAACACTCAGGCGGAGACCGTGGTCAAGACTCCGGCGGACGGTGAAGCGATTGCTGATATTCCCGACATTCCTTCCATGCCGCAGCCGAATCTGCCGAGCGCTCCGGTCGCGTCGGATGGTCCGGCTTGGCTCTGGTCGCTTTCTTCGCTCGTTCAGGCCGCGGCCTGTGTGGCGATTGGAGCGTTGGCGTACTTCCTCTACGAGAACGTCAACACTCTCTATTTCTGATAGATGAGGCGTTGGCAGTCCATCGCCAGGGCGACAGCGGTCGAGATTCTTTCGGAGCCGTTGTCGCTTCTCGTTTTGATCTCCTCGATTGCGCTCGCGGTACTGGCTCCGGCGTTTCATTATCATCAGTTCGGAGAGGCGACGCGGATGGCGCGAGATGCCGGATTTTCCTCGCTCTTCACGGGAGGGGCGGTGATCGCGGTGTTCGCCACGATCCGCGCGTTCCGTCGCGAGGTTGAGTCCGGAACGATTGAGATGGCGCTTTCGCGTCCCGTCTCTCGCGCGGCGTTCTTCCTCTCCAAGGTGTGTGGCGTGGCAATTGCCTACCTCGTTCTTGCTATTGCCGTTTTTCTTTCGGCCTCAACTATCGTTCACGGCTCAGCGGTCGGCGGAGAAATCGCCCGGCAAAGCGGAGACGTTGCCCGGCTTTGGGGACCGTCCTTTGCCGCGGGAGTTTCGGTGATTCTTCTGCCGCTTGTCGTTGCGGCGGCACTTAACCGCTTCGCGCGTTTTCGATTCTGCCTTACTGCGTGTGTTCTGACGCTGGGTATGTCAGTATTCGTGCAGTCACTTCGCATTTTCTCTCCACCGACTGATTTCGGAATTTCCTATGTGCGTATGGCGTCCGTCGCCTTGCCGATCATGGCTTATTCCATCATGCTCCTTTCTGCGTCCGCGGCGTTTTCTGTGCGCCTGCGTGCGAATGCCGCGGCGAGTGCGGCGGGCGTGGTGTTTGCGATTTCGCTGCCGTTTGTCGGCAACTACTATTTGCCTGAGGCGCTTGCGCGCGGTGGCGGACTTTCGTGGTGCTATGTCGCGCTTGCCGTGCTGGCGATGGTGCCGGCGATTTTGGCTTTCCTGATGCTTGGCGCAAGATGGGAGTGGAGGAAGTAGGGGCAAGGAAAAAGGAAAAAGGAAAAAGGAAAAAGGAAAAGGGAAGAAGGAAAAGGGAAAAGGGGAAAGGTTTGGGAGTGGAAGTTTCAGCTTTAGGTGAATTGGTGGTGAATGGCGGACGGCGCCTTTCCGGATCGATTGCCGTCTCCGGAAACAAGAACGCGGCGCTTCCGATGATTGCCGCGGCGCTTTTGACGGAAGAGCCAGTGACGCTCGTCAATCTTCCGGACATTCTTGACGTTGAGGTAATGCTTGAGGTGGCGAAGGGTTTCGGTGTCACTGTCGAGCGCGACCTTGCTAAGAGCACGGTTCGTCTTTGTGCCGCAAAGATCGTCTCTCCCGTGATTGATCCAGCGTCCGCCTCGCGAATCCGCACGAGTTTTCTCTTTGCCGGACCTCTCCTCGCGCGCTGTGGCGTGGCGAAAGTTCCGCCGCCCGGAGGCGATGCTATCGGACATCGCCGCCTCGATACTCATTTCAATGGCTTCAAGGCGCTCGGTGCGAAGGCGCGGCGTTCCGGTGGGGCGACAGTTTTTTCGGGTAAGTTTGCGGGAGCTGATATCGTCCTTGATGAGGCGTCCGTCACCGCCACTGAAAATCTGCTGATGGCCTCGGTGCTTGCCGCGGGCAAGACCACGATTTACAATGCCGCCTGCGAGCCGCATGTGGTGGATCTCGCTCGGCTTCTCAAGGCGATGGGGGCGAAGATATCAGGGGCCGGCACCAACCGCCTCGTCGTCCGCGGAGTCAAGAAGCTTCACGGAGCTAAGGCACGTGTCGGATGCGATTACATCGAGGCCGGAAGCTACATCGCAGCTGCCGCGGTGACTGGAGGTGAAATTACGCTTCTCAACATTGATGCCGCGCCGTTTGGCATCATGGAGGGGGCGTTCGCTCGTTTCGGCGTGCATTGGAAGATCGATGCCGGAAAGCGCACCCTGCATTGTGCCGTCAAGCGCCTTAAGATGAAATACGATCTCGGTGATGCGATTCCGACGCTGTCGGACGGTCCGTGGCCGGCGTTTCCCTCGGACATGATGAGCGCGCTCATCGTAGTTGCCTCGCAAACGCGCGGCACCTGTCTCTTTTTCGAGAAGATGTTCGAGTCGCGTCTTTACTTCGTCGATCACCTGCGCCAGCTCGGAGCCAAGATAGTGCAGTGCGATCCGCATCGCGTGGTGGTGACCGGTCCTTCGTCGCTCTCCGGCGGAACCGTCACCTCGCCTGATATTCGTGCCGGTATCGCGCTCGTCATTGCCGCGCTCGCGGCGAAAGGTGAGACGGTCATTCACAATGCCGGCTCCATCGATCGCGGCTACTCCTCGGTCGAGCGCAATCTCGCCGCCTTAGGCGCTTCGGTGATTCGCCGCTGAGAATAATCGCATCCAAAACTTATTCAGATTTCAGGCTTATCCCGGTTTTTTGAATGACGGCTGAAGAGCCTTGCCGGCCGTGTGTTTTGTCAACGCGACGACCGATTCTCGGCGGCTCACTCGCGTCCGTCGGGGGCCTGTCGCTA
>DCIL01000100.1:0-7554 GCA_002315875.1 Verrucomicrobia bacterium UBA1727
ACCTGGAAGAAGAAGACGGACCTGATGCCGCGCGCCTTCATGTCATCGAGCGCGCCCGATCGCTTGAGCGCGGCGAGAAGTCCGCCGTGTCCGTCCGGCGACATGAAGACATGTCCCGGCTGATCGAGGATGATCTTTCCGTCCTTATCCATGCCCGGCCACATTCCCTGGGTGAAGAAGAAGACGTCCTTCGGATTGAGACCGAAGAAGTCGTTCTCCTCGAAGCAGCGCTGCGTCGCCTCGTCATTCGCCTCGCTCGTCATCACGTAGAACGGAATCGCCGCGCCGTAGCGGATCGACCGCGCCAGAATCTTGCGGGCGTGGAAATAGAAGAGCGGCGCACCGGTCACGGGGCCAATCGAGTAGCAACCCTTGGGGCCGTCATAGCCGAGGCGTGAACCCTGTCCGCCCGCCACCAGCAACGCGGCGACCCGACCGGCCTTGAGTTCCTTCTCGCCCGCGGCAACCGCCTTCGCGAGTGCGGCACCCTTCAACACCGCCACCTTCGGCGCCTTGCCCTTGGAATTGTCGACCGCCGTCGTGCCCGCCTTGAGTGCGGACTGACAGCGCTTCACGCTCTTCGCGTCGATCTTCGCAATCTGCTCCAGGAGCGCCTTCTGCTCCTGCTTGCCCAATTTCTTCCAATAGGCGAGGACGTGTTCCTGTCCGCACCCCTTCAGCATCTTTTCAGCTTCATTAAGGTTCATGATCATAATTCCTTTGTTCTATTGACCGCACATTATATCAGATCGCCGCCGCCCTTTCAAACGCCTGCCACCTTCCGAACCTCAGCATCGACATCATCGAGTTTGGCGCCCTTGTAGTCGATTTGAGTTGCGAAGTCACCGGCGATCAACTGGGCAATACGGTTTAAGACGAGTGCGTCGACACGCGTCATCACGCGCTCGGCTGGTTGATAGGGCCAACCAATCGGCGCGAGCATCAGAAGGTTACCAGCCGCGCAGGTCTCGAAGAGCTGGCCGCCTGGCTTGTAGAGTGGCGAGAAGCCCTTATTTGAAAGGGTGATCACGCGGTAACCGGCGGCAAACGCGCGGCGGGCGATTTCACGCTCACCCTGGCTGATACAAGGCGAGACAATGACAGCGCCGTGTTTGGCAGCGTCGAGCGCCGCGTCAAGCTTCGCTGTAAACTCGGCCGTCTTGGTGGCTGGCGGCGCGTCTTTGAGAAGGTGGCCGCGCGCGTCACGGGCGTAGGCGAAGAAGCGCCGCGAAACCTGAACCTGATGAAACGCCGGACGAGACAAGAGAAAGTGATTGCCGATCGCCGAGAACAGACCGACGACTGGCCCGCCCCACGGCGCGATATCGGGCGAGACGAAGTTAACGCGAAGATCGCGCGTCACCTTGAATAGCTCGGGGTTTTCGCGCTTGACGCCCAATCGCCGCGGGTTGTCGCGCAAATAAGCGATCATCTTAGCGAGCTGGCCCTTATCGAAGAGAATGGTGTCAACAAAGCCGTCAGCCCAACGGGGAACACCGGCGGCCATCGCCGCCGGGGCCGAACTATCTGTCGCTTGGCCTTGCGAAGCCCCGACGCTTGCCGCGCCGTCTGGCCCTCGGCCCGACGGGGCCGAACTATCTATCTCTCGCCAGGCGATCGAGCAACCCGCCTTGAAACCTTGAATGATATCGCCCAACTTCTTTCGCCGGTTACGCGGCCCTTCGACCTCGCCAGGGCGCGTGAGCGGCAGCTGCTCTTTAACAAACAACACCCCGTGAAAATGATCAGGCATCAGCTGGCTCTCGATCAACTCGACATGAGGCCAGCGCGTCGCGATTTCGCGCCAACAGGCGATAACCGCCTCGCCAAAAGCCGATGGCTCAACCAGCCAGACCGCTTTATCAACCGGCCCTCTATCTGGCCCTCGGCCTTGCGAAGCCCCACCGCTCGTTGCGCCGTCTGGCTCTCGGCCCGACGGGGCCGAGTTTTCTCGCTTCACCAGCCGGCCCAGAATCGGCCGCCGCTCTTCGAGAACAATGGTGATCTCGTAGATACGACGCTGAGAATAGTCAAACCCCGGCAAGCGCCGCCCCATGTGGGGCTTCGTCTCGCGCTTAAACCGCCCTTCCTCATCGCGAACCCAATTCGCCGATGCAAGGCCACCCACCTCGCAGACCCCGGCCCTTTCGTTCCTCTGTTCGCTAAGAATCATTACGCGACATCGTCAGCGGCCAATGAGGCGCGCGGCGAGGGCGAGGAGATCGCCGCGGGGGCGGACAGGCAAAGCCGTCGTTGGCGCCTCGCGGGCGAGACGGTCGAGTGTCTCTTTGCTATGCTCGGGTTCATCAAAGAACGCCTGCCAGCGCTTCGCGTAATAGCCGGAGAGGAGGCCCGAATACTGACGATGGGCATAATCATTGAGCGGAGAGACGGTGCCAGCGGTCCAGGTGGTGAGCATCCGCCGGAAGGCGCGCACGCCGCGTTCGCCCGCCACGCGGCGGATCTTCGCCTCGCGCACGTCAAGCCGGAAGTTGTCATCGCAGGCGAGGAGTTCGTCCATCTGCTCAATGAGCGCCAGGAACTTTTTCTGAGCCGACTTCTCCTTCAGCCGCGGCACCAGCGAGTTGGCGCGATCGGAAAGCACCTGGCGGACGAGATCAACGTAATCGAAGCGAAAGGTCGGAAGCGCAAGGAGGTCAGGACGCTCAATCGCCACCGCGTGATAGCGCCGCGCGGCGTTCTCGACATCGGACGGATTGTAATAGAGCGGACGATCGGTCGCCCAAGCCGAGGCCTTACGGACATTCCACGCCGGGCGTGCGCAGACGACGGACTCGTTGCATCCCTCCTGAATGCGGTCGACATGCCAGATCGAGCCCTTCAGAATCTCCATCGCCTCGACGAGCCGTGCATCGTCCGTTCCATAACGCCGCAAGGCATAGTCCTTGAGCCACGCTTCCGCGGCGCCGCGTCCGCGAAGAAGATTCGGACGGAATACGAGATCGGTGAAAAGCTCATAGAACCACGGATTGGTATCGATGCCCTCGGACTCCGCCGCATAGCCGACGAGCGTCTTGCCGTCCGCACCTTCCGCATGACGATGCAGATTCGCAAGAGCATCGTATCCGCCGTAGATGCCATCGTTGTTTCCGAAATTGAGAAGTTCGCCCCAGACCCAGGTGAACGGACCAAAACTGCGCGGAAACTTTCCGCCGTTGGCCATGTTACGGTCGAGCACGATGATGCGCGCATGGGACGGATCGAGTCCGTTGATGAGATCCTGCCGCGGAGCAGGTCCCCAACAGCTGATGCACCAGGTCACCCCAGGCACCGCGCGCTGCTGTTCGCGCTGTATGGCCGCGGCGATTGCGGGACAATTCACCTCGCTTGCGATTCCACCTTCGCTGAAGAGATTGCCGACGAAATACTTCGGATCGCTGATGCCGTAGACCTCGAAGAGCCGGCGATACCACAGCTTCGCAAGTTGCGAATAGGTCTTGGTTGTCGCGTCGAGGAGAATCGGACGCGTATAGGTTCCCGCCCAGAGTCCCTGTTCGAGCAGCCGCGCATCGGGATACTTCTCCTTCGTCAGCACCTGCCGCGCGCTGCCGGGCAAAAGTCCAGTAAAACCCTGAATCATCGGCTCGATGCCGAGCGCGCGCATTTCGCGGACGATGAACCGTCCCACCCGCGCCTCGCGCTCAATCGCCTCATTGGGAACTGGAGCGCCCAGCGTCTCGAGTCCGCCGCAATTGGTCCATGAAATGGCAACCTCGTCCGAAATGTAGTCGGAAATCTGCTTCTCGCTGAATCCGGCATCGCGCAGGAAAAGCTGCCAGACGCGAGAATTGCCGGTCACTACCAGCGCGGTGTTGTATCCGGAAAGCGCGAGACGATCGATGTTCGCTCGCCAGTCCTGCTCATCGTAGTAGGCAAAGGAATAGCTGAAGACGCAGTAGTTGTAGGCGTGAAGCTGGGGACGACTCCGCTCGACCTTGAGCGGCGCGGACGGAAGCGGCCAGACCTTGGGCACACGATTGCCCTGCCGACTGAAATGGCCTTTCGCAAGCTCGCGGATGTAGCGACCGAGCGCGGCGGAGGCCAGGTTCTCGCTCGGCGCGCGAACGCAAATCTTGCCGTCCGCGGCATCCACGACCGCCTCGCCGTCGCTTTTTACGAAGGTAAATTTCGCCGCGTTCTCCTTACCGGCGAAACGCTCAAGGACTCCGCGAGTAGCGGGGAAATCGCACACGCCGAGAACGGTGCAAAAGGCAAGAAGGAGAAAACTCATATTCGAAGATCAGCCGTTGATTTCGATCATCGTGCCGCCGGCAAGACGACTTCTTTCCGCGGCAAAACAGATGAGATGGCTCTGCAGCGCCTCTTCGGTCGTCTCACGGATCTCATTGGGATCGTTCCTCCGAAGGATGCGAATCATTTCGCTCACCAGATTGAAGTCACCACCGCCGTGGCGCGACTTGTTCGGAAGACGGTAATGAACGGGCACTCCGGTCTCGACCGAGTTGCCGTCAAAACGGGTGATGTCGAGATACGAACCGTCACCGATGATCTCACCGCGAGTGAGCGCGATGCGGGTAGTGCGCACGTTCTGCGAGGTGAAACCAGTCATCACGTGGCTCACGGTCGCGCCGCCTTCGAATTCCATATTGACGGTCTGATGATCGGGAACGTCATTGTCGGAACAGTAGACGCAGCGGCCGTACTCCGTCTCCTCGATGAGCTTCTGCATCGCCTCGCGCGAATGGTCCGCAAAGAGATACTTCAGCTCATCGTGATCGACGTACATGTTGCGGGCGGACCACACGCAGCGCTTCTCGATGGCCGGGGGACAGTCCACACACTTGCACGCCGCGCCCTTGGGCATGTTCTCCTTGCGAAAGAGCTTGATGGATCCGAAGCTCTGGACCTTGCGACACTTCTTGCCCGAAAGCCACCACACGAAGAGATCGAGGTCGTGAGAGCACTTGGCGAGAATGATCGGCGAGGACTTTATCGAATTCGCCCAATTGCCGCGCACGTAGGAGTGGGCAACCTTCCAGAAGCCAGCGGACTCCTGGTGGGCGATGGAGACGACCTCACCGAGTTCTCCGGAATCGATCAGCGCCTTGATGTGCGCGTAATAGGCGGTGTAGCGGAGGACGTGTCCGATGATCACCAGCCGCTGGCAACGCACCGCAGTATCGATGACCTTGCGACATTCTTCCTCGGTCGGCGAAATGGGCTTTTCCAGAAGAAGATGGTACCCCGCCTCAAGCGCCATCAGCGCCGGCTCGTAATGAAGTTTGTCCGGCATCGTGATCATCACGATATCGGCCTCGGGACGCTCTGCAAGGCAGTCCTTCCAGTCCTTCCAGTACTTCGGCGCGGCAATGACCTCGGCCTGCACCGGATCGGCCACGCCGACGATCTCGAGCTGATCGGGATGGGCCTGCGCGTATTCGGCGTACGCGCGCCCGCGATAACCCGCCCCGAGAACGATCGCCTTGAGCTTTTTCATTTACCCTCCAGTTTCCTCACGGCGCTACCGATGTCCACAGCGCGCTTCTCCCCACCCTCGCGCTCGATGACGTAATTGCCGCGATAACCGAGCTTTTCCAACTCGGCGATGAAAGCCTTCGCCTGGACTTCGCCCTCGCCCCACGGACTCTCCTCGCCCCAGGTTCCGGGCTGCTTCGTGTAGCGCGCATCCTTGATGTGAACCTGGCGGATGTACGGATAGAGCACCTTGAGCGCTTCGAGGGGACGTCCCTTGTTATAGAGAATCATATTCGCCGGATCGAAATTGACATATACGCCCTGCACCTTCGGCAGAAACGCGGCGAGATCCTCGGCCGTTTCCTGTCCCGATTCGAGAATCAGCGTCACCCCGTACTTGCGACATTCGTCGCGCATCCACTTCACGCGGCTTACGTACGTCGCGTAGGCCTTGGGATTGGCCTCATCGAGGAATCCCGCGTGGGTGGACATCAGCTTGCATCCGAGTTCCTGAGTAAGCCGCGCGCCTGCGGTGACGATGCGCTGATTGGCCTTCCAGTTCGCGTCCGGCACGATGCCGCCGGTACGACGGATCGCATCGAGCGAAGAATAGTCCTCACCGACCATGCCGACCATCGTGGACATCACCTTCCACTCGCCGGACTTGACCTTCGCCTTCACGAACGCAAGCGCCTCGACTCCTTCCGCAGCGCCGTGACGCTGATCGGGCGCGATGAACGGACCGAGCGCCAGATGCACGCCCTTCACGCCGGCCTTATTCATCTCTTCGGAAACGCCCTTCATGTCGCGCTGCCAGCTCCAGCTGCACACGCCGATGCGCGAACTATCGATGCCGGAGCCCGACCCGCAGGAGACGGTTGCCTGTTCGGGTGCGGTAGCACAGCCGAAGACGAACGCGAAGACGAGAAGCGCTAACGGTCTCAGGAAGGTTTTCATAACTTGTCCATTATCTTTCTGTATTCAACCACGATATGCTTGACGAAGAAATACGTAGGCGGCGTCAGGATGAGCGCGAGCAGGAGTCCACCCGCGAAGAATCCGCCCAGCACGCTCCACCCGAGCTGAGTGAGCGCGTCGAGCCCCGCCTTGCTGAAAACGCTCGCCGTCTTGAGAACCGGAAAGACGTTGTGATTGAGCTCTTCCCATGAAAGCGGCATGCCGATGAGGCGACTGCCGACCCAGCACTGCGCGGGATAGATGAAGAAGATGGTGACGGGATTGGTAACGAGCGTACCGACCGTCGCACCGATTTTGGAAACGTGCCAGCGAAACGCGAGCGGAACGGAGACCAGGAGCTGCAGTCCGAAGGGAATGAAACAGCCGACGAACATCCCCAGCGCCCAACCACCGGCAACACGATTCGGAGGGAGCGGATCCCTCACCATCTTGTCCCTAAGCGCTATGAGATATTTTCTCAACTTTCAACCTGGTGTACGAAAAGTCCAGACCGGAGTTTCGGCTCGAACCAAGTCGACTTCGGCGGCATGATCGCGCCGGCGTCGGCAATGGCCATCATCTCCTCGACCGTGACCGGCTCCATCGCGAAGGCGACGGCATTCTCGCCGGAATCGACTTTCGCCGCAAGTTCCTTATCGCCGCGGATACCGCCCATGAACGAGATGCGCTTGTCAGTGCGCGGATCGCCGATGCCGAGCACCGGCGCGAGGAAGCGGTCCTGAAGATACGACACATCGAGCGAACCCACGACGTCGGTGTCGGCGGGAATCTTCCACGAAAGATCGTACCACTTGCCCTTGAAGTACATGCGGCAGTTGCGATCGCCCTTCACACCGATGTTGAACACTTCGGAAAGTCGGGACATGAACTCGTAGTCGGAAAGTCCGTTAAGATCCTTCACGAGTCGATTGTACGCGAGAATCTTGAGCTGCGAAGCCGGAAAGATCACGGCCATGAAATAGCGGCTCTCACCTTCGAAGCCACGCGCCTTCGCATAGCGCGAGGCCGCGGCACTGCGGTGGTGTCCGTCAGCAATGTAGGCGACCGGGACGCGCGCGAACAGCTCCTTGAGCTCGTCCGCCACGCACGCTGACGCCGGCGCGATCTCCCACACCGTGT
>DCIL01000100.1:7579-10033 GCA_002315875.1 Verrucomicrobia bacterium UBA1727
CCGTGTGGCCGATGCCGTCCGGCGCCGTGAAATCGTAAAGCGGTTCGCGGCGGCAGGCATCGGCGACGATCGTGTCGATCGCCTTGTCATCGCGGTAGGTCAGGAACGCGGGACCCGTATGAGCGCCGAGCGTCTCGATGTGGCGAGTGCGGTCGTCTTCCTTGTCCTTGCGCGTCTTCTCATGCTGCTTCAAAACGCCGGCGAGATACTCCTGGGTATCGAAGCACGCGACGATGCCGGTCTGAGAATGGGACCCCATCGTCTGGCGATAGGCGTAGAACTTCTTCTCGCCGTCCTTGACGAGCGTACCTTCGGCGATCAGACGGTCGAGCGCCTTGCGCGCCTGAGCGTATGCCTCAGGAGAAGAGCAGTCGGTGCCGTCCGGAAGATCGATTTCGGGACGCGACACGTGGAGGAAGCTCTTGTCGTTGCCAGCCGCGAGCGCCTTCGCCTCGGCGGTATCGACCACATCATAAGGAACGGACGCGACCAAGGCCGCGTCCTTCTGATTCGGCCGAACGGCCGCAAAGGGTTGAATAGTCATAATCTGCTCTTATCAGAAACCGATGTTAAGCACCGGGAAGAACTTCAGTTCGGCTTCGCGAATGACGTTGATGAGACCGACCTGATAGCCATACATCGTTTCGGCGCGGTTGATGAGACCGACCTGCAGGCCGCGCGCCTCACCGGCGTTATTGACCAGACCGACCTGGAAGCCGCGAACGGTGTTCGCCTCGTTCCAGAGACCAACCTGGACGCAGAACATCTCAGCGCTGCCGGCCGAGTTGTAAAGACCGACCTGGAAGCCGTCCATCTCATCGACAACATCATTGCGGATGATGTTAAGCTGAATGCCCTGATAATAGAGCGCGCGCCCCCAGAAACCGAGATCAAGGCCAGTCACGTTCTCATGCTTGGTGGAGAAGGGAATCGTAAGACGCAGGCCGACGACATCGGGAGTGTTGGGATAATCGCAAAGCGCGAAGAAGGCCGGCCACTGGTTGCTCACGCGGTGACGCGCCTCGGACTGAACTGGCTTTTTCTCATCGGCTTTTGCAGCTTCCTGTGCGAAAAGCGGGGCCACGAGCGCGGCGGCGATGACGAGCATAACGGATTTTTTCATAAGAGGATCCTTTTTGATTGCGCTTATTATACTATTTTTACCGTCCGAAAATCAAGCGGCAACCGTCACCTTGCGGATGACGACCGGCTCCTGAGGAACGTTCTGATGGGGACCGGAATTGCCGGTCTTCACCTTGGCGATCGCATCCACGACCGTCATGCCGTCCGTAACCTTGCCGAAGACCGCATAACCGAAACCCTGAGGCGTCGGAGCCCTGAAGTCCAGAAAGTCGTTATCAACGAGATTGATGAAGAACTGGCTGGTCGCGGAATCAACGATCATCGTGCGGGCCATCGCAATGGTGCCGCGGACGTTCTTCAGTCCGTTCATCGCCTCGTTGCGAATCGGCTCGCCCGTCTGCTTCTGGTTCATATCGCGCGTAAAGCCGCCACCTTGAATCATGAAGCCGTCGATGACGCGATGAAAGATCGTGCCGTCATAATGTCCCGCCTGGGCGTACTTCACGAAATTCGCAACCGTCACCGGCGCCTTGTCATCGTCAAGCTCGAGCGTAATCGTACCGAGCGTGGTTTCCATCGTAACTTTTTTCATAACTTTTTACCTTTGAAAATTCACAAACCTCTCTTCACTTCTCTTTACCTCTCTTCACCTCTCTTCACTTCTCTTCACCTCTCTTCACTTCTCCTCACATCTCTTCATCTGAGGGAAGAGGACGACATCGCGGATCGTGTCGCAGCCGGTCATGAACATGACGAGACGGTCGACACCGAAGCCGAGACCGCCGGTCGGCGGCATACCGCATTCGAGGGCCGAGATGAAGTCCTCATCGATCTTCTCCGTATCCTCGCCCGCCTGATTCTCAAGCGCCTTGCGCTGTTCGAGCGGATCGTTCTGCTCGGTATAGCCGGGACAAAGCTCGCGGCCCGCAACGACGAACTCGAAGACGTCCACCAGCGAAGGATCGTCCTTACACGCCTTGGCGAGCGGAACGAACTCGTGCGGAATGCGGGTGACGAACGTCGGCTGCATGAGTGTCTTCTCAATCATCTTGTCGTAGACCTCGTGCGTGAGCATAAGCTCGGTCGTGACGCCGTCCAACTCGAGATTGATATCCTTCTCCTTCGCCATCGACTTGGCCTGGGCGAGCTGCGCGTCGAAGGACTTCTCGAACCAATCGGCGCCCATCAGATCCTTGACGAGATCCTTGTAGGCGACGCGGCGGTACGGAGGCGTGAAGTCGATCGGCACCTTGTTCTCTCCGTACTCCACGACGCGCTTGCCGATCACCGTATCGCAGAGATGCGGCAGCAACCCTTCCATGATCGCCTCCATAGACGTGCGGTCACCGTAGGCCTCGTAGATCTCGCACA
>DCIL01000100.1:10074-10215 GCA_002315875.1 Verrucomicrobia bacterium UBA1727
TGCGGTCGATGCCTTCGTTGCGGAAATCCTTGCCGAGCTCGAAGACCTTGTTCATACCGCCGACCAGGAGACGCTTCAGGTAAAGCTCCGGAGCGATGCGCATCACGCAATCCTGATCGAGCGCGTTGAAGTGGGAGAAGA
>DCIL01000100.1:10248-10600 GCA_002315875.1 Verrucomicrobia bacterium UBA1727
GCCGCACCGCCCGCCTGGTTCTGCAAGATCGGGGTCTCGACTTCGACAAAGCCCTTGGACCAAAGATACTTGCGAATCTCCATCAACAGACGCGAACGCGTATAGAAGCGGGCGCGCGTCTCGTCATTCGTCATCAGATCGACGTAACGGCGGCGATAGCAGTCCTCTTGGTCCGCAAGCCCGTGAAACTTCTCCGGCGGCTGTTCGAGCGCCTTCGCAAGCATCGTCCATTCCTTCACGATGAGCGACTTCTCGCCTTTCTGCGTCGTGAAAAGCGTTCCCTCCGCGCCGATGATATCCCCGAGATTGAGCTGCTTGAACGCGGCAAACGCGGTCTCGGAAAGCTCGTCGC
>DCIL01000100.1:10616-21208 GCA_002315875.1 Verrucomicrobia bacterium UBA1727
CGCTTGAAGATGAGCTGAAACTTGTCCGTACCGTCGTTCATGGTGCAGAAATTCATCTTGCCCATGCGACGGATCATCAACAGACGCCCGGCAACGCGCTTCACGGCCCCTTCCGCGAACTCGGCGCGAACCTTCACCAGATCGTCATGATCGTATTTCGCGCCATAAGGGTCGTAACCCATCTCCTTCAAGGCCTTCATGGACTGAAGACGCTGCTCTTTGTATTCGTTAGTTTCCATATTACTCTTCGAAAAATATCCGTTTATGAAGGCGGTATTATACCATAAATCACTACAGCGCAGGATTCTCAAACTCCCGCACTACGTCCAACAGCTGCTCGGCGAGATCGGGATCTTCCTCAAAGATGTTGACGTTGTCGGAATAGGTATTGTTGCTGAGATTGGCCTTGACCGCAATAAAGCGGTTGAACTCGGTCTTCTTGGACTTCTTGAACGTCTTCTCCCGATCAAGTACGCCGAAGTTCACGAGATTCTGAAAGATGTCGTTAGCTTCCTTGGGCGTGATCTGAATGCGGTAACTCTTGATCTTGGCCCAGTCCTCGGACTTGTTGCGCTTGGCGAAATCGTTGGACACGAGCTCACTCGTGCCCTTCTTCACTACTACCAGTCCGTTACCGTAGATCTCCACACCGATGCGACGGATCGGCTTGTGATTCATGTTGTAATAATGAATTGCCACCCAATTGAGCGAACTTTCCTTCACCGTAATATACGGATCGACCCAGAACGGACCGCAACCGGAAAGGAAGGAAAAAGGAAAAAGGAAAAGTGAAAATAGTAAAAATTTTTTCATAAAACTACCCTCCATTCTTCAACTTCAACTTCAACTTCAACTTCAACGCCCAACTTCAACTCCCCAATATTCCCGCCCCATAGAGCGTCAGCGTCGGATCGATGACAAAGTCAAGATCCAGATCTTTCAAAACCCATTTCGCGAAACCGCCAGTCGCTACGAGGCGGAATTTCTCGTGGAAATTCTCCGAGAGCGTGCGCACGATCTCGCGCACCATTCCGCGATAACCGACGAGCGCACCGAAGCGCATCGCCTCCTCGGTGGAGCGTCCGATCTTCGGTGCCTTGCCCGAACCGATCTTCATCCGCGGCAGTTTCGCCGTGCGCTCGAAAAGATAATCGCGCATCAAGGGGAAACCGGGCGCGATCACGCCGCCGCGCCAGACACGGTCGGCGGTGACGACGGCGGCGGTTAGCGCCGTGCCGAAGTCCATCACCAAGACCGGTGCACCGTAGCGCGTGACCGCGGCGATTGCGTCGCAAAGACGGTCCGCCCCGATCGTCTCGGGTTTCGGATAGTCGAGCGTAAGCGGAAAATCGCGATAGGAGATCTGATGAAAAGAGATTCGCTTTCCGCGCGCCCACCGTTTCCACTTCGCGTCCATCCTCGGCACCACGCTCACATAGGCGACACGATCGACTCCGCGGCTAACGAGCGCATCCGCGGCGGACGCGGCCTCGTCGAATCCGCCGTCGCAATGGGATATATTACGCACACGGCCGTTGAACATCAGTCCCACGGCCGTGCTGGTATTGCCAACGTCTATCGTCAGTACTCTCAAAGCTCCCTGATGAAGATATTGCGCCACTCGGTNNGTGGCACTGCAGCTCGATCTGCTCGGAAGCAAAGATCGGCTTCGAGCGATTCCAGTAATTCTCGAGCGTGACGTTATCGACGACCTTGACACCGTTCAGGAAGACCGTCACCTTATCGCCGCGCATGATCACATGGAAGCGATTCCAGTCGCCGATATGGCGATCAGCGATGGCCGTCGCGCTGGACGGATTCTTCACATTGTTAAATAGTCCACCCGAACCGATCAGCCACTCGTTGTAGGCATCCCAGATCTGCACCTGCGGAGAGCCGCGCAGATAGAGACCTGAGTCACCGGTGACGGACATCGTGCGCCAGTCGCACCACATCTCGAAATCACCGTAATCGCGCTTGGTGGCGAGCGAATAACCGCCCTTGAAGCCATCGAAGCAGAGCGAACCGTTGCGCACCGTCCAGTGCTCGTCGCGCTGAAGGTTCGCAAGACGCTGCATCATCTCGCGCTTCGCGGGATCGGCCGCCTGACGCTTATAGGGATTGTCGAAGTTTTCCTCGGTGGTGACGCCCTTCCACATTTCCTTGAGTTCATTCTCGCGTCCCGTGAAGTAGGCGGTATATCCAGCCGCGGTCATTGCCGCCGCGTCGACCGAAGTGGACGAAGCGAGGTCGGACATCCTGGCGTCGTCCGGAAGTTCCTTGATGCGCACGTTGCGCCACTTCACGTTGTGTCCGTGACCGAGGAAGCCGATGTGTCCCTTGACATTGTGGAGACCTGGATGCTGCTTGCCGTCCGGAGTGTCTCCGTTGCCCTTGAACTTCGAAAGGTCGGCCTTGGTGATGACATAACCGTTGAGATTGACCTCGATCTCGCTGCCGACGACCTTGATCTCCTCGAAGTTCCACATGCCCGGCTTGCGCAGATAGCTGCCGCCGCCGGTGAAGAGCGACTCCTTGCCGCCGCACTGCTTGCCGAAGTTATCGCGCTTCGCCGGCACGATGCCGTAGACCGAGCCGGTGTACTGATAGGGCTTGAGCTTATCCTTCTTAGCGGCCTTGTCGTAATAGGCGGGGCCGCCATCGTCCAGCAGCTGCAGCTCGCACATTCCCCAATAGGCGCTGTCGCGGTTCGGCACCATGCGGATGCCGACACCGTTGTTGCCGTTCTCGGGCATCACGAATTCGAAACGCAGGACGAAGTTGCGATATTCCTTCTTCGTGTAGATGTCGTTGCCCTTGCCCTTCTTGTAAAGCTCTGGACAGCACTGAACGACGCCGCGGACTCCGGTCTGCGGGTCGGTACCCACGCGGTACATATACGTCGCGCCCGTCCACTTCGGCATGTCCCAATGGCCGAAAAGCGGCTCAAAGCCCTCCTCGACGCTGTCGGCGCACACCTTGCCGTCCGTCACGGGACAGCAATTCTGCTTGTTGCAGCAACCTGCAAGCGCGGCGGCAAGCGCCATCGCAACAATGATCGTTCTCATTTCTTTTCTACCTTCCATTCAAGGGTTAAATCAATCGAACCTGCCGAATGCGTGAGACAGCCGAGCGAAATCGCGGTAACGCCCGTCGCCGCCACTTCCTTCGCACGCTCCAATGTAATGCCACCTGAGGCCTCGGTCTTGGAAATTCCGCGGCAGAGCTTCACACACTTCTTCATATCGGCGATGGACATGTTGTCGAGCATGATCCACTCGGGTTTCGCCTTGAGCGCGCTCTTGCACTGCTCGATCGTCTCGACCTCGACTTCGACCGCAAGTTTGGGGAATTTCCGCCGCGCCGTCACCACCGCCTGATCGAGCGCCAGTTCGTGGTCGTTCCAGATCTTGCGGTGATTGTCCTTCATGAGAACGCGGTCGTACATGCCCATGCGGTGATTGGTGCCGCCGCCGCAGGTGACCGCGTATTTCTGGAAGACGCGGAGCCCGGGCGTGGTCTTGCGAGTGTCGAGAATGAGCGTTCCGTACTTCTTCGTCGCGTTCACGAACTGCGCGGCGAGCGTGGCGGTGGCGGACATCCTCTGCATGAAATTGAGCGCCGTGCGCTCCGCGGCGAGAATCGAACGCGCCTTGCCGCGGAAGGTGAGAATCCTCTCGCCTGCCTTGACGACAGAGCCGTCGCCCTTCAGAATCGTCACCTTGATCTTGGGATCGACCGCCTTCATCACCGCTTTGGCAACCGTAGCGCCGGCGACCACACAGCCACCGCCCTTGGAATAGATCTCACCGATGGAAATCGCCTTAGGGTCCACAAGCGCCTCGCTCGTAGCGTCACACCACCGGCAACCAATCTTCGCGACGTTGCCGAGATCCTCATCAAGAGCAAGCGTCACCGCGGCCTTCGCACGCGGTGACTTCATCACATCCACCAGACGCTTCATCTTACGCGCCCTTCAGGAATTCCCAGTGCTGATACATTATGAATGTCAGCACGCCGACTACTCCCAACGCGGCCAGCGCCGCAACCCCGGCAATAAGCGCCGCGGTTCCGCCCGAAGACGTCTTCGCCTTCGGCTCCGGCGCGTCGAGCTTGAAACGATCGGCAATCGTCGCTCCGCCAGCAGGAGCCGCCGCAGGATCAGCACCAGCAACCGGTTCCGCTGCAGCGGCAGTCGGCTTGGTGACCTTCATCGGTTTCTTGATAGTCATGCTCGGTATTATACTAAAAACCCAACCCGAAATGCAACCCCCGAATGATGTCTCAATTATTAAAATTTGACTTTTTGGAAAAATATGAGATAATACGCGCCCGTTTGCTGGGAAAAAGGTCTCCGGCGAGCAACATTTATTAACCGATTCAGGGAGTAAACATGAAAATCAAGACCACGAAGAAGGCACCGGTCGCCAAGACCGTTGTCAAGAAGGCGGCGAAGTGCGCGGCGAAGAAGCCGTGCGCGAAGGTTGCCGCCAAGACGGTGAAGTTCACCGTTCACGCCGAAAAGGGCAAGGCCGTCTATGTTGCCGGCTGCTTCAACAAGTGGAACCCGACCGCCAAGAAGATGGCGTTCAAGGCCGGGGTCTATTCCGCGACCGTGAAGCTCGTCCCCGGCGAGTATCAGTACAAGTTCATCATCGACGGCACCTGGTGCGCCGATCCTGAGAACGTGAACGCCGTCCCGAACGATCAGGGCACGTTCAACTCGGTTCTCATCGTCAAGTAAGACGAAGCTCGAGTTCACGAAATCACTGGCGCACGGTTCCGTCGCCAGTGATTTTGTATTTATAGGTAGTCAGCTCCTCGAGTCCCATCGGACCCCTCGCGTGGAGCTTATCGGTGGAGATGCCGATCTCGGCACCCATTCCGAACTCGGATCCGTCCGTAAAGCGCGTCGAAGCATTATGATAGACGCAGGCCGAATCAACGTCCCGCAGGAAGTCCGCCGCGCGCGCCTCATCGGACGAAACAATCGCATCGCTGTGGTGGGAGCCGAAGCCGTTGATGTGCCTGACCGCGTCCGCAACCCCGTCCACGAACCCGACATTCATCTCGAGAGCAAGGAACTCCCGCTCCCAATCGATCTCCTCTCGTCCCTCGACATGAAGCGTAACACCCCTTTCGGCGGCCCAGCGCTCCACTCGCGGCAGAAACTCATCGGCGACGCCACGGTCAATGAGCAGACACTCCGCGGCATTGCAGACTCCGGGACGCTGCACTTTCGCATTATCGACGATCTTCAGCGCCATGTCGAGATCTGCCGCGCCGTCCACGTAGATGTGACAGACGCCCTTGTAATGCTTGAGCACCGGCACGAGCGCCGCCTCACACATCGCACGGATGAGCCGCTCGCCACCGCGCGGAATCGCAACATCGACAAGCCCGACGGCGCGCACGAGTTCGGTTACCGCCGAGTGATCGGTGATGCCTACCAATTGCACCGCGTCCGTCGGCACTCCGGCGGCAGTCAGACCGCTACGGACGGCATCCGCCAACGCGACATTCGTTCTGAGCGCTTCGTGTCCACCTCTCAAAATCACCGCGTTACCGGTCTTGAGGCAAAGCGCGGCGGTATCGACGAAGACATTGGGACGGGACTCGAAGACAACCGCAATCACCCCGAGCGGAACGCGCACGCGGCGAATGGTTATTCCGCTCGGACGATTCCTCTCCCAGATTTGCTCGCCGACTGGATCGGGAAGCGTGGCGACATGACGAACGCCGTCGACCATCGCTTGAAAGCGCGCATCGGTAAGCGTGAGCCGATCGACCATCGCATCCTTAAGTCCATTCGCCTTCGCCTCGCTCACGTCATCCGCATTCGCCGCGATGATGCGCTCGCGCGCACGCACGATCGAATCGGCCACCGCCAGCAGCGCGGCATTCTTTTCGGACGTTGAGAGGCGAACCAAAGACAAGGCGGCCGCACGCGACCGCCTTGCCATTTCCAGAACGTAGTTTTTCGCGTCCATCATTCGAACCTGATTGTGGCCGCACGGCCGTGTGCATCGAGTCCCTCAACCGCGGCAAAGGCCTCGATCGTGGACTTCGTCTCGGCGAGATCGCCGCGCGTAAAGGCGACGAAGCTGTGACGCCGGCGAAAATCGTCGGGAGTAAGTCCATTGAACATATTCGCCGCGCCGCCGGTTGGCAGCACGTGACTCGGACCAGCGACAAAATCACCTGCCGACTCAGGCGTCCACGAGCCCGCGAAAACCGCGCCCGCGCTTCTGACGCCCTTCATCACCTTCGCCGCGTTCTTGGTCATGATCTCGAAATGTTCGGGAGCGAACTGATTGACGACCTCAAGTCCCTCGGCGACATCCTTCGCAACGACGATGAGGATTCCGCCGCGGTCGATCACGCGATCGACGAGCGCCTTGCGCGAGAGGGACTCAGTCTGTCTGAGAATCTCAGCTCGAGCGGCTTCGGCCGTCTTGACGTCGGTGCACACGAGAAGCGACTTCTCGTATCCCGAACCGTGCTCGGCCTGACTCAGAACGTCCGCCGCGATCCAACGAAGATCGACGCTGCCATCGGTCAGGACCGCAATCTCGCTCGGACCCGCCACCTGATCGATTGCTACGTATCCGTAGACCTGACGCTTCGCCGCGGTCACGAACGCATTGCCGGGGCCTGCGATCTTCTGCACCTTGCGGCACGACTTCGTGCCGAAGGCCATCATTCCGATCGCCTGAATTCCACCAACGCGGTAGATTTCAGTAGCGCCCGCGAGCTTGAGCGCGTATAGCAAAACGGGGTTGACGTTGCCGTCCTTTCCCGCGGGAGTGCATGCAACAATCTCCTTAACGCCGGCCGCCTTCGCGAGGGTAACGGTCATCACCGAAGTCGAGGCGAGCGGAGCGGTACCACCGGGAATGTAGACGCCGACACGATCCATCGGAGAGTAGAACTCGCCGGCAGAACCGCCGCGGGGAGTCTTCATCGTCCATCCCTTGCGCAGGGACGCCTTCGAGAACTTAAGTACGCGACGATGCGCGTCCTTAACCGCGCGGACGATCTTCGGATCGATGGACTTCTCGAGTTTCTCGAGTTCGACCTCAAGCCGCAGCTTCTTGCCTTTGAAACCTTCGAACTTCGCGACCGCATTGAGCACCGCCGCCTCTCCGCGCTTACGGATGTCGGCAAGCACTGCGGACGCTGCGCTCTCCGCCTCTTCGGGGAAAGCGGGACGCTGGTTGAACTTGGCGATCTGACGATCGCCGGTCTTAACAATCTTGATCATATCACTTCTTTCCGGCGTCCGTCATCATGCATTTCACGGTCGCCTCAACCGCGGGCTCGCCGCGTCCGTTCGGCTCTCCGTTAAGATAACCCTTGCACTCGTAGATGCCAAGCGGAGCGCGCTCGCGAATAATCTTGACGACCGTCACCAGTTTGTCGCCGGGACGAAACGGCTGACGGAAACGCACACCATCAACCGATGCGAGGGCGAACGCGACCTGCTCGGCAATGACCTTGCGCTCAACGACTGAGGCACCAGCGGCCTGAGCCATCGCCTCGATGAGAACCACACCGGGCACTACTGGAAACTCCGGAAAGTGTCCCTTGAAGAAATCGTTCTTCTCGAGTGTAAACGTATACTCGCCGATAGCACCCGTGCTGTCGCAACTTACCAGCGTGTCAACGAAGAGAAACGGCGGACGATGCGGCAGAAGTTCAATCGCCGCGCGATTGCAGACGTGCTCAAACTGGGGTAGCTCCATGACGCTTACGCCTTCTTGATGACGAGGATTCCGTTATGTCCACCGAAACCAAGGGACGAACTGATCGCCACGCGGATATCGCGCTTCACTCCCACATTGGGCGTGTAGTTGAGATCGAGCGGCACTTCACCCTTCTCGGCATCGACCTCGAGATCGGGCTCATCGTAGTTGATCGTCGGAGGAACGAACCCCTCCTTGACCGCCAGCGCGGTAATCGCCGCCTCGAGCGCACCGGTGGCGCCGAGGAGGTGTCCGTGCATCGACTTGGTCGAGGAGATGTTGATTTTCTTCGCACCCTCTTCACCGAAGACCTCCTTGAAGGCCTTGGTTTCCATCTGATCATTAAGATGCGTCGAGGTGCCGTGCGCATTGATGTAGTCCACAGTCGACAGATCTTCGACCCCGGCGTCCTTAAGCGCAACCTTGATCGCCTTGACTGCACCGATGCCGCTCGGATCTGGCGCGGTAATGTGATAGGCGTCGCTCGTGGCGCCGTAGCCCGCGAGCTCGGCGTAGATCTTAGCCCCGCGCGCCTTCGCGTGCTCTTCGCTCTCGAGAATCAGCACTGCCGCGCCTTCACCCATCACGAAACCATCGCGACCCTTGGTGAACGGACGGCAACTCGTCTCCGGCTTATCGTTGTAAGCGGTGGAAAGCGCACGCATCTTCATGAAGCCACCGACCGCAAACTCGATGACGGCCGCCTCGGTACCTCCGGCAACGACTACGTCGGCGCGACCGGCGCGGATCATATCCAAAGCAAAGCCGAGCGCATCGGTAGAAGAGGCGCATGCCGTGACCACAACCTGGGCCGGACCCTTCGCGCCGAGCGCGATCGAGACATTGCCCGCCGCTTCATTGGGAATGAGTTCGGGAATCGCGAGCGGCGAGAGACGGTCGGGTCCACGGTCGAAGAGAATCTTGTAATTCTCGCCAGTGACATCGAGTCCACCGATGCCGTTGCCGATCATAACGCCCACGCGATCGGGATCAGCAGAGGCGCCCATCTCAAGGCCGGAATCGGTCCACGCCTCCTTTGCCGCGGCAACCGCGTACTGGGAAAAGAGCGCCATGTGCCGCGCTTCACGCTTGTCGATGAGTCCGGAATCAATCGCGTACTCCTTGAAATTCTTGACCTCACCCGCGACCTGACTTGTGCAGCGGGACGGATCGAAGCGCGTGATGCGACCGATACCCGGCTTGCCGGCCTTGATATTGTCCCACGCCGCGTCCTTGCCATTGCCGCTCGCGCAAAGCATCCCGATGCCAGTGATCATTACCTTCTTCATACGACTTGTCTCCTTTTCTTAAATCCTCACAGTTCCGGCCAGTTGCAGCGAATGCCGCCGAAAGTCAGTCCCGACCCGAAGCCGGACATCACGATCTTCATGCCGTTCTTAAGCTCTCCGCTCCTGACCGCCTGATCAAGAGAAATCGGAATGGACGCGGCAGAGGTGTTGGCCGTCTTGTCGATATTGAGATAGAACTTCGACAGTTCAAGATCCATGCGCCGCGCAACCGCCTCGATGATGCGTCCGTTCGCCTGGTGGGCGAAAATGCGATCAAGATCGGACGGCTTCTCGCCCTTCTGCGCACAAAGATCAATCGTCACCTTGGCGAGCGTGCGCACCGCGAAAGCGAAGACCTCGTGTCCCTGCAATGAAAGTTCGGGGAGATACGGTTCGGGCTTGTACGGAATGCCCGTCTTCGGATCGAGCGGCAGCGAAGTCATCGTGCCACCGGTGCGCTGAATGAAATGGCGACCGGATCCGTCCGCCCCAAGCAATGACACCGCCTTGGTTTCAAACGGGGTCTCTATCTCTTCAGCACCGATCACGACCGCGCCCGCACCATCACCAAAGAGAATGCAGCTGGAGCGGTCCGTCCAATTGAGGATACGCGAAAGGCACTCCGAGCCGATGACCAACACCTTCTGATGCGGATGCAGCACGGCATAGCCGCGTGCCTGTTCAAGCGCATAGACAAAACCGGCGCAGGCGGCCTGCAGGTCATAGGCGCCGGCATTGGAGCAGCCGAGCAAGCCCTGTACAATGCAGGCTGTAGAAGGAAATGTATTGTAATCGGGCGACGATGTCGCAAGAATGATGAGCCCAACATCGTCTGGCTTGACTGCCGCGGCCTCAAGTGCCGCACGCGCGGCCTTCGCCGCCATCGTGGAGCACGTCTCACCGACGTCGGCGACATGGCGCTGATGGATGCCGGTGTGGGAATAAATCCACTCATCGGACGTATCCAATGCCACCGCAATGTCGTCATTGGTGACGACCTTCGGAGGCAAGTAGCTGCCAGTTCCTAAAATCTTCACTACCATGTTGCGGTATTATAGCATATTGCCGTGTCAGCCGCAAAGCTCCGCGGCCGCACGACGGAGGCGCGCAAGCGTCTTCTCGCGGCCGAGCAGCTGAAGCATCTCAAATAGTCCAATGCCCTCACCGCGTCCGGAAACCGCCACACGGATGGGATGCACCCACGGGCCCATGCCCTGTCCCTGAGAGAGTCCCTTGACGATCTCCTCCAGCTTCGGCGCAAGCCACTCGCTCTCGGCAATCGGATCAAAAAGCGCAATCACGTCCTCCAGCGCCTTTTTCGCGCCCTCCTTCTTCAGTCGCTTCTCGACCGCCTTTTCATCGAACGGGAAGTCGTCGGTGGCAAGATAGGTGCAGCTCGTATCGAGATCGTTGAGGAACTTCGTGCGCGGTTGAACCTGAGCGACGAGGTAATCCCACCACTCTTCAGCTTCAACTCCACACTTTATCTTGCTCTTCAAAAGCGCCTTGAACTCAGGTTGGGGAATCTTCTTAACATACTCCCCGTTCATCCACGCGA
>DCIL01000100.1:21225-21438 GCA_002315875.1 Verrucomicrobia bacterium UBA1727
CGAGCTTCTTCGGATCGAACATCGCTGCTGTGACATGCACCTTCTCGAGTTCAAAAAGCTTGATCATCTCCTCGCGCGTCAGTACCTCGCGATCGTCGCCGGGATTCCACCCGAGCAGCAGCAGATAGTTGAAGAGCGCCTCCGGCAGATACCCCTGTTCGCGATACTCGCCGACGAACGCCGCACCATCGCGCTTCGAATAGGGCTTGCCCT
>DCIL01000100.1:21464-21845 GCA_002315875.1 Verrucomicrobia bacterium UBA1727
GCTGGTTGACGATCATCGAGAGATGTCCGTACTTCGGCACCGGAGCGCCGAGCGCCTGGAAGATGCAGATGTGCTTGAAGGTGTTCTCGACATGATCGTCGCCACGGATGATGTGCGTCACGCGCTGGTCGATGTCGTCCACCACATTCGCGATGTGGAAGATCGGCGAGCCGTCCGAACGGACGATTGCGAAGTCCTGAATATCCTCCGCCTTCTTCGCCATGTGTCCCTTGACGATGTCGTCGAACTCTATGACGCCTTCCTTGGGCATCTTGAACATGACGACCGTACCCGTCTTGCCGTCCCGCGAGGTCTTCTCACACTTGTAGGCGTGACCGCTCGCCAGAAGCTGCTCGACGACCTCGAGATGGCGCTTCACGT
>DCIL01000100.1:21888-22047 GCA_002315875.1 Verrucomicrobia bacterium UBA1727
CCTCGTCATAGTCGAGTCCGAGCCACTGCATGCATTCGAAAAGCACCTGAATGGCCTCGGGAGTCGAGCGCTCGAGATCGGTATCTTCGACGCGGAGAAGGAACTTGCCGCCGGTATGACGCGCGAAAAGCCAATTGTAGATCGCGGCACGGATGTTGC
>DCIL01000100.1:22085-31301 GCA_002315875.1 Verrucomicrobia bacterium UBA1727
CGGGGCGAAACGAACTCTGATATCAGACATTGTCTGTCTTGCCTTTCTTGAGGAAGAACGAAGCGAAGAGCATCAGCGCCACCGCGAGCGTAATGCAGCTGTCGGCGACATTGAAGCACGGAAAATGACTCGTCTTCCAATGAAAATCGAACATGTCGATCACGTAACCACGGAAAACACGGTCTATGAGATTGCCGATGATGCCGGCGTAGAGCAGGCACTCGGCGACAAGACCGGTCCACGGTTTGGAAACACCATCGTAGAAGACCGCGCGCCGCTTCCAGATGAGCAGCGAAAGCGCGAAAACGCCGAAGATCGCCAACGGCCAGACGCGCCCCTGGAACATACCCCAGGCGCAGCCGCGGTTCTCGACGTAAGCGAGGTTGAAAAGCCCCGGAATTACGGAAACGGCCGCCGCTCCCTTCAGGTACGCGGCGGCCAGTTCCTTGACGACCGCGTCGGCGAGCACGAGATTCGCAACCGCCGCGAACACGATCAGCAGGCGCTTCACTTATCGGCCTTCTCCATCTCGCTCTGACACTCCATGCACGTCAGGACGAACGGCTGGTTCATGAGCCGCGCCTTGCGGATGAGCTGACCGCAGGAGGCGCACACGCCGTAGGTGCCGTCATCGATGCGGTGGAGCGCCTCTTCGATCTTCTGGATCGTGCGGTTGATGTTGCCCATCTGACCGAGCGCCTGAAGACGCAGGGTCTGCGCCGTACCGTCGCCACCGTCCGCCTCATGATCCTCGGCCTCGTTGAAGCCGGTCGCCTTCATCGCATCGACGCCATTCTTGGACTGCTCGAGCGCGTCCAGAAGGCGCTTGCGGAATTCCTTGAGATCCGCCGCCGGAAACTTCACCGTCGTCTTCGACTTGTCGCGGCTCGTCGGACGCTTGGAAAGGCGCACCGCCGAACCCTGCGCGGCGGATTCCTGTGCCTTACGTTCGCGCTCCTCGGCCTCACGCTTCATCTGCTCGACGAGATTGAGACCAAATTCAACGGACTTCGCCGTATCGATCTTGGAATACTCCTCGTCGGGCTTGAGCTGAGAAGCCGAAACGCGCTTGATGATTCGCGGAGCGACGCGGCGGATGACCGCCTTGGACATTCTCTTCTTCTTGCCGGGATTCTTCTGTGCCATGAGCTACCTCCTTCTGTCCGGTTGTCTTCAGATCAGCACGCCGGCCGGAAGCTTCATCCACTCGCGGATGTCGTCCGTAAGCGCGCGAATCTCCTTGATTGTCGCAAAGGCAAGATTGCCGTCGGCATCGGGAATCTCGAAACCATCGCCGACCTTCTTGCCGAGCATGTTCTCGGCGACGCGGGTCTTCGAGGAGATGATGCCGCGGTCGAGATCGTTGTCCCACTCGCCGAGGATCGTCCAGGTCTTCTCGCCGTCCTTGGTCTCCACCACGACGGTGACGCCGGGCATGACCTCGTCGGTCGTGGCATCCGCGAAGTCCGCCGGCTTGACCGCCTCGAGATCGGCCTGCATGAGCGTCTGCTTCTGCATGAGCGCACGCTGCTCGTCCTTGGCGTACTGATATTCGGCGTTTTCGGAAAGGTCGCCGAAGCCCTTCGCGAACTCGATCTTCTTGACGTTCGCCGGCATATCCTCGTTGATGAGCTTGAGATACTCCTGCTTCCTAAGACCGAAGCTACGGAACGAGGTGAGACGCGCGTACTCCTTCTTCTTCTCGACCTTGACGAGATGATCCTTGAGCTCCGGCACGAGCGCGGTCATGCGCACGACCGTGGTGTGGTGGGTCGACGGATCCCACGCGATGGACGCCTGGAAGCGCTCGAAGAAGAGCGCCTGCTCTTCTGCAGTCAACCAGCCAAAGACCTTCGTAAGCCATTCCTTCGAGGCGAAGAGCTTGCGAATGAGATTCTGCATCTTCAGCGTCTCGCCGCCCTGACGGCCCTCACCGAGCGCGATCGCATGGGTGAGGAGCGTAATCAGACCGGGAAGTTCAACCCAATCCTTGAACTGCTCGTACTTGCCGACCATCAGCGTCGTCAACGTAGCCGGCGCCTTGGGCTGGATCATCAGGCCGGCCATGGCCTTGCGGCAGTTCTCATCCTTGCCGAACTGGGTAACGATTTCGAGGACCGCGGTATAGCAGAATTCGGGCACCGCCGCATAGAGCTTCGCCTTCGAAGCGTCATCGACACCGAGGAAGCCGATCATCGCACCGACCTCGCGGGCAGGAAGCGTCGCCGCCGCCTTGATGTAGCGCTTACGGTCCCAAAGATAGTCGCGCATGACGCCGGCCGCGGGATTGGCAAAACCCAGATGAACGATCAGCACCGCCAGACGGGCGTAAAGAGCATCGTCAACAGAACGGGCCGCGGTAATCGCAAAGACGAGACGCTCCTCGATGCTCGCCTTGACCGTTTCGTTGGCGGTCTTGAAAAGCCCCTGCGCCTCGTATTCCCTGACCGAAGCGAGAATGAGCTTCGGATCGGTCATATGGCAGAATTCCGTAAGCCAGGCATTGCCATAGTCCTCAGCTGCCTGGCGAATCTCAATCGGATCGGTCTTCTTGACCGGAATCACGACGCACTTATCCTGCTTGAGCTCGACTCGCGCCGCATCCCAGTACTTCTTCCAGTTGACGGACTTGACGAAGCCATTGCGCACGCAGTAGTCCTCAAGACGGATCATCGTCATCGAAGAACCGTTGGACTTGATGACGAGTTTGAGGAAGTCGCCGGGCTTATCCTTCAGCAGCGCGTCGAACGCCGCACGATCGCGGATCTGCAGCACGAGCACGTGGTCTTCAGGCGCGGACTCGAGCATATCGCAGGCCGCGGCATACGTGAACTGATGGCCACGACGGGTCTTGAAATCGACCGTGATGCGCTTGTAGAAATAGTCAAGCTTCACGACCTTGCCAACGCCCCAGGTATCGTTGATGACGAGCGAACCCTGCTGAAAGGAAAGCAGCTTCTCGAGCATGACCATCGACTTGTCAAAAGGAAGTTCACCGAAACCGCAACCGTCAATAAAAGAAAGAAGAAGACGATCACCAGTCGTCTTCTTGAACGCATCCTTGATCACCGCGGGCTTGATGTCCTTCGCGAGCTCCGTCTGCTTGCCACGCACCAGATTGAAAGCCCCCTCGAAGTCGCGCTTCTCTGCGAATTCACTGAGCTGTTTCACCAACGCTTCGTTATCGACCATTTAATTCTCCTGTTTTTTGAAAACTTCTGTGTATTATATCATAATCGGCGATGAGCAATCAACACGACACGCCGCGGCAAAAACGAATTCAGCGTCGGGTACTAAACCCGACGCTGAAAGGAGCATCTCACTTTGCCGCTTCAGGGACTGCGGCAGCAGGCGCCTTGGCCTTCGGCGGACGCGGAGGACGCGGCGGACGCTTGGCGACGTTCATAAGTTCCTCAACGCAGGCGGCGACCTTGTCTTCGGCCACGCCGTACTTTTTGAGAATCTCGGTCATCTTCGCCTTGCGCTGCTCCATGCGCGCCTTCATCTGCGCTTCGAACTTGGCGCGATCGAACGGGGGACGCGCCTTCTTCGGCTTCGCCTCGGCCGTCGCAGCCGTCGTTGCCTCTGCCTTGGCAGGCGTCGCCGCCTTTTCCTGGGCGATGCCGCAAAGCGCTGCACCGACCAACATCATGGAAACCATCAGTTTTTTCATTTATTTTTCCTTTCGATATTCAAACTGCAATTCGCTGTAATCCAACAGCCGAAATTATAGCATATCCATTCGCAGCCAGTCAATTAGCGTGGCACAACGAGGCGCGACATCCAGACGCCGCTGCCCGCCGTAAGGAAGAACAGCCGACCGCGGTCGAGAATGATGTTCCGAGATATGCCGGACGGCACCTTCAATCCCCCACGCAGCTTCTCGATGGTCCTGCCGCCGTCCGCCGAGAAGAAGATTCCGTCCCCACAACCGAAAATGACGCGTCCAGACTCATGGCGGTCGAAGGATATGGCGCGGCAGATCTTTCCCTTGAGCGGAAGATAGAGGTGCCAGGTCTTGCCGCCGTCCGTCGATTCATAAGTGCCGCCCTCGCCGCCGCGCAGATAGCGTCCCGCCACATACGGGTCGGCCACCAGCGGATAACGATGCCAGCTCGGCCACGTAAGGCCGTTCTTCAGCCAGGTTCCAGTCGACGTATCGCGCGTCAACACGAACCATTCACCGTGCTTGCCGGCCGTTATCGCCGAGCCGTCGGATGACAACGAAAGCCGCGGCCAGGCACCCTGCGAATGGTTGATGCCATAGTCAAAGCCCTTGACCTTCTCCAGTCCCTGCCCTTCCCAGGTCCAGCTCGCGCCTTCATCACGACTACGGTAGACACCGCCCTTACCAGGCGCGATGGGTCCGCTCATCGTCAGCAGGATGGACCCGTCACACGGATCCTGCGTAAGGCACGAGGCAGCGCTCTTGCCTGGCACGAACGGAGGCAGTCCTCGACCCTCAACCGGCTTCCAGGAAAGTCCTGCGTCCGCACTCCGCCAAAGCCCCGTATCGAATCCGCGCGCGCCGATGCAGAAGACGCGGCCGGGACGTTCCTTCGGATAAAGCGCAGTCGCGACATTGTTCGGGAAGCGTCGCTTTCCATCGCCCTTCGCGACCGGGCGACTAAAGGTCTTGCCGCCGTTCGTCGTCACGAACGCACCCATATCGTAGAGACAGCAGATGAAATTGTCCGCCGAATTCGGATCAAAGGCGATATCGTAGGAGACGAGCTGCATGATGCCCTTGACCCGCGTCTTCCAGGTCTTGCCGGCATCGAACGTCTCCCACAACTCGTACCAGTCGGTCGTAAGCCAATGCCGGTCGTCCTTTGGATCAGTCACAAACGTCATGAGCGCGGTCATCCGGATTTCCTCGGACTTCTTACCCGCCAGCCGCGGCTCGTTCTCAGGATCGCCTGCGGCCATGATTCCGTTGGGAAGACGCGTCCACGAATCGTCGTTCGCCTTGCGGATGAAACGATTGCCGTTACCGTCACCGATGAGCCAGAAGGTCCGTCCCGCCGCCAGCGCATAATAATTGCCTACGGCCCACGGTTCTGTGCGGCACTTGGGCGCGATGAAAAGTCCGTCTTCGAACGGCTTCCAGCTTTCGCCGCCGTCATCCGAAACCTTTACATGCTGATGACCGAAGATTCCGACCAGACGTCCGTCGCCGGGAATCTGGGCGATTTCGGACGGACTTTCATCTGAAACTCTCCGCCAGGTGCGCGCCCCGTCATCACTGCGGAAGAATCCGAACTGCCGCGGAGTCCGGCAACTCTTGCCTACCATCCAATATTTGGCCAGACGTTCCGCCGGAATCTGCGGCGAGCACGCGTAGACGCGCCCGGTGACAGTCGCATCGTGACGGACGTTCGAGTACCAGACGTTCGTCAGACCCGTCAGCGTCCAGCTCTCGCCGTTGTCGCGACTCACGAAGATTCCGCTGCGGTCCTCACCGCCCACCAGCTCGTCGGGATCAAACGGATTGCGCGAAAGGCAGTAGCCCTCGGGACGAAGCGGACCATTACCGTAGGCGAAGGCGTCACCCGTCACGCGCCAGCTCGCACCGCCGTCGCGCGTCACGGCGAAACCACCTGGAACCTCGCCATTGGCTCCGCCGAGAATCACGACCGAGTCGGCATTGCGAGGATCGACCGAAAGCGAACGCACCTGGTCGAATCCGCGGTCGCGCATCTCCACGGACATGTTGCTGTGAAGCGGACGCCAACTCGCCCCCGCATCATCACTGCGATACGGACCTCCGACATCGACATAGACATACATCCGCTGCGGATCGGATGGACAAAGCGCCGCGCCCTGCACATAACCCCCGCCCCAACACGGAATGACCGACCACTCCGAACATTCGACGGCAGATGCCGACATTACGGCAAATGCTCCCGCCATGGATAGAACAACCGACATTGATTTTCTATTCATAATCACCAGAACAACAAAACCGTGCCGTACTGACGAACGTAAAGCTGTCCGTCACCCCAGTAAAGCTTCCACGGTTGGGGAACTCCGTTAACCACGATTTTCCAGGTTCCGAAGTTCTCGACATTCGCCGCTTGCGTAAGGGTAAGTGTCTGCGGAAAAATCTCGCGCGGCAGAGTCGAGGTCGCGTTGATGAGCGTACCGCCGCCTTTAGCCGCGTCAACTGTGATGGCGTTCACCGGCTGTCCGCCGGTAACGGACGTAAAGTCAGCCGTCGCCCCGCCATCGACACGCACATCGATTGCCGCGGCAAGGCCAGTCACTCCCGCCGTAACGTAAGTGCCGGGCAACTCAAAGGTCTGCGTCGGCTGATTTTTCTCTCCGCCCTTCCACCATTTGTATTCCCACGCCACAGGAGCCTGACCGGTCCGCGAGTCAATTTGCGTCCAAGTGCCATCCTCACCCGTAGCGCTGGCTTCAACGGTCCAATCCGTTGGATAATCATTATTGCTTCCAACGACACTGAAGTCGTATCCGGAAATATTGGACGACGATGCCGCCAGACGAATGACATAGCCGAAGCGAGTCGATGGATCGTCTGGATCGATGTTGGGGCTCGCCAGAATACAACAGTTATTCATTTCCTGATTGACGACAAAGACGTAATTTGGAGTTGTCATCCAATAGCTAGACGTGGTAATCGTCGTCTTCGCTGCGGTATAGGCGAACCGCTTTTCGGAAAGATTGTTCGCCTTCGTTCCGTCAGAGGAATTCGTCACTCCATCCGAGGGTATGGTTCCGTCCGCTCCAAAGATCGCGACCTTGCCCATCGTAAGCGGCTTTGCCAAGTCCGCCGTCTTTTTCGTACTCATCTTGCTGAACAGGATGCGCAGGTATTTTTCAGTTCGCCCGTAGGCGGAAAATCTCAGCACGCCCTCCTGCACGTCGATGCCGCTCGCCGCAGCCGGATCGTAAACGATGCTCGTATAAGGACCCGTCTTGCGGAAGGTCACGCATGTCGGAACGTCCGTCGGTTTCGAGAGCCAGGTGTCTGAATCCGCAGCTGACAGCGTCCGCACGACCTTACCGCCATTGACGCAGGTGACGGTGCCGCCCGTCTGTTGCCACGAGCCGACCTCCAGCTCGCATCCATCGACCGTCACGGCGCCCCCATTCAGCTTTAACGTCGCACAAGATGCGTCCGCCGTCAGCACGACGGACCCCTCGCGAACGGTCAATTCTCCAAGAATATTTGCCTCGGAGATATCAAGCGCGCCAGCGCCGTCCTTTACGATTTTGAGCGAGTCGGCCGCCTTGCCGGAAAACGCCGCCGTCTCTTGAGCCGCAGGAGCGAAGACCAAACCGCCATTTGCGGACGTATTGCGCATGTCTCCCGACTTCACGCGCACGACGCGCCCGGTCATGGTGTATCCGTTGAAATTGAAATAGACATCGTCCTTGACCAAGGCACTGCTCGTGAGCACGAGCGCCGAGGAACTGTTTTCGAACTTTACCCGTCCAGTCAGTTTCGTCACCAGATTGGAGAGAATCAGATTGCCGGTATTCGCACAGGTCAAACGCCCAAGCTCAAGACCGTGGAGCGTGGAAGCGACAGTGTCGCCTGCAGCTGAGTAAAAAAGCGCATCGCAAGAACCTTTCAACATTGACTTGGCAGAAGCATCGCACAACTTGCTGTAATACTAAGACCATACGTATCCCGAACCACCGCCAACGATCTTGAACGTCACGGGATGCGTAGCACATCCTTCCATCACGAAATCTCCGCTATTAAAAACCGTTGCGCCCCACGCCGATCCAGTCTGAAAACTGCCGGTGCCGGACTCGGAGAACTTAATGCGCGCCGGATGCGAGGAGTTGTTGGAAATCCCCTGACGCAGCGTCACAGCTCCCGCTTTTAGATCGATGAAGTCGACATATTCCGTCGATGGAGTGCAGACCGCATTCGCGTCAATGACGATGGACTCAAAAGCAAGCTGATTTACGTTGACCTGTCGAAAGTCCAAAAGACCACGACCTCCATTGTCGCCGATTATGGTCTTGAACGCTGAGAATTTCGGCCACCAACCACCACTAACCTGAAGCTTGGCCTCCTCTTCCGCCGTTCCTCCGATGGCGAGACGATTGGTGACGGAGGCCGTCACGCTGCCGAGTACTCCGACACCGCGGATCGAAAGATCCTTATAAGTTGCAGCCGATATGTTCTCCTGCACACCGGACGCAATCTCATATGATTCAACATAGTCCGCGCTCGCTGGAAAAACCAGACCTGAAACCGCCACGCCTACCAGCAGAATCGACAAGTTCGGTTTCATCATAATACAACCTCCGCTATTAGAAATTAAAGGAAAGCCCGATGCCGCCGATGGTCAAATCGTTCAACGATTCAGGAGCGGAGGATTGGCCTTGTGCATCACGGGCATCGGTATTGACGACGTCGAACTGATGGACGAAGGCGAAGACGCCGAAATAATCGGTGATCGCATAATCGAGACGGAGGACGAGATTGAGCGCCATGATTCCGCTCGAATAAGTGCCGTTCGGATTGTTCGGATTCGCCCCGTACTGATCGTAGAGAAGCCGGCAGTCACCGAGTTCGGCAAAAGCGCGCGCGCTGAGCGTGAGTCGGTCACAAAGCTTCCAGCTGCGCATGAGACCAACATCCCAGTAGTTCCACTTGCCGCCCTTGAAGCCGCTGCGCAGCAGATAATACGGCGTAACGTAAGGGTTCACCAACGACTGACTGAAGTTCCATTCGTGGATGGTATGGGCGTGGGGACGGTATCCGGGCAGTGTCACCCACTTGCGGGCGACCATATTGTCAAGCGCCCAGCCATCCGTTATCTTGAGCGCATAATCGTAGTAGACGGCGTAATCGACCTCGTTATAGAAATTGCGACGCACGGCGGACTGTCCCGATCTCGACATGGACGAGACGCTCCACGCATAACCACCGAGCTTTCCGAACGGATCGAAATCAAGCGCAAGATCGGCACATTGCGCTGAAAAAGGATTTTTGTCTACGATCTTGCCGCGGGCGTGATACGAAGTCTCGACATCGGCATAGGCCGAAAGCTTGATGCGCTCAAGGACCTTTATGTCCTTTTCGGCAGCGAAAACCGCGAAGGACAATGAAATGCAAAACAGGAAACTCAACAATAAGGATACCGATTTCATAGGCGCACATTGTACCATAAACGCACAACGATCTTCAAGTATAAGGGCGTAACACGGAAAGTTGTACAATGTCGTGAG
>DCIL01000106.1:0-144 GCA_002315875.1 Verrucomicrobia bacterium UBA1727
TGCCGCGGTAGACGACGTACTGGCGGCCGTTGGAATAGATCTTCTCGCCCGGACTCTCCTCGGTACCGGCAAGCACCGAGCCGAGCATCACCGAGTCCGCACCGGCCGCAAGCGCCTTGGGGACATCGCCCGAAAGCTTGATGC
>DCIL01000106.1:153-19744 GCA_002315875.1 Verrucomicrobia bacterium UBA1727
TGATGCCGCCGTCCGCGATGACCGCAACCTCACTGCCGCGGAGCGCTTTCGCCGCATTGTAGACCGCGGTGAGCTGGGGAATGCCGACGCCGCAGACGACGCGGGTCGTGCAGATCGAACCGGGGCCGATGCCGACCTTGACCGCGTGTGCGCCCGCCTTGGCGAGCGCCACCGCCGCCTCGCCGGTCGCAATGTTGCCGGCGATCACGTCCACCTTCGGGAAGTGCTTGACGATATACTTCGTCATGTCCATGATGCCCTTGGTGTGGCCGTGCGCCGAATCGACGACCACGCAGTCGACGCCCGCTTCCGCCAGCTTCTCCATACGCGTGAGATCGCCCTTGCCGCCGGAAACGGAAGCGCAGACGCGCAGACGGAACTTGTCATCGAGATTGTAGCCCGCTTCGCTGTTCTCGACAATGCGGCGGACATCGGTGAAGCTGTAGAGGCCGACGACACGTCCGTTGCGGTCGACGATCGGAAGCTTGCCGATCTTGTTGTCGCGCATCATCTCGTAGGCGCGCTTGAGACAGGTGCCGGGCTTGCCGGTGAGCAGCGTCTTCTGCATGACGTCCTTGAGTTTCGCCGCGTTCATCGGCGCGAAACGCATGTCGGAAGAGGTGATCATGCCGACGAGCCGGTCTTCGGAATCAAGCACGGGGAAGCCGTTGAACTTGATCTTGTGCTCGGCCTTGTACTGACGGAGGAAGCCGATGTCGTCGTCAGCATGGAAGCACACCGGCGCGGCGATCATGCCGTTGAGGTGCTTCTTGACGAGCTTCACCTGCGCCGCCTGATCATCCTCCTCGAGATTCTTGTGAATGCAGCCGATGCCGCCCGCGAGCGCCATTGCGATCGCCATCGGCGCCTCGGTGACGGTATCCATCGCCGCGGAAATGAAAGGAACCTTCATCTTCGTGCGCGAAGTGAGCTTGGTTTCAAGAGATGTTTCATCCGGCAGGAAATCAGCGTATTGCGTGACCAACGTCACATCATCGTAGGTAAGACCCTCGTATGGGAAGGCCTTCATGAAACCGTCCATGTATTTATTCATATCAGTACTCCGGCGCCAATCAGCGCAATTTGACTTGTTTCCCGCGTATTATACCTAATTGCCGACGAACGCGCAAGCATCCGTCGGCAATCAGGGCGAGGGGAGGAACTGAGGGTCGCCTCAGGCGCACCTCGGAAAATATTCGCTCAGAGAAATCATTCGACTCGGATGACGAAGCTTGCGAATCGCCTTGGCCTCTATCTGACGGACACGTTCACGCGTCACATTGAAGCAGCGACCCACCTCTTCCAGCGTTCGGCTAAGACCGTCGGTAAGGCCAAAGCGATAGTCGAGGACCTCTCGCTCCCTGCTGCTGAGCGTGGAGAGGACGGCCAGAAGCTGTTCGCGCATCAACATTCCCTCGGTCGCCTCACATGGATTCGTACTCGACTGGTCCGGAATGAGATCCCCAATGCAGGTGTCGCCATCATCCCCGACTCGACTCTGTAACGAGATCGGACGTTGCGCCATCTTCCTAACCGCTCGTATCTCCGACGGTTTGACGCCGCAAGCGGACGCCAGCTCTGCATCGCTCGGATCGCGCCCAAGACGCTGTACGAGCTTCCGTTGCTCCCGCATGACCGTATTGATCTTATCGATCATATGAACGGGAATGCGAATCGTCCGCGACTGATCGGCGATCGCACGCGTAGACGCCTGACGGATCCACCAGGTCGCATAGGTCGAGAACCTGTAACCGCGCCTGTACTCGAACTTCTCAACGGCCTTCATGAGACCCGTGTTCCCCTCCTGAATCAAGTCGAGGAAAGCGAGTCCGCGATTCACGTACTTCTTAACGATCGAGACAACCAGCCGGAGATTCGCCTCCACCACCCGCGCCCTGGCCGCCTGTCCGTCCTTCAAAGCCCGCCGAAGCTTCTCGAAGGACTCGAGGAATTTACCGCCACTTCCGGCTCCGCCGATCACGTCTTCGAACCTCGCCATCTCCGCCCGCACCTTGGACATATCCCTGTCACGCTGTTTCGACTTTCGCATCTTCATCAGGTGCTCCAACCGAGCGGCAAGTCGCACGTAGGGCCAGTAGATTCGCGATTCGACGTCCTCACACATCTCCTCCAGCGCCTTCTGAGCGAAGCACATTACATCGAGGCAACGCACTACGGCAGCCCCGCTGCGCGCCTTGCGGAGCATTCTCCGGAACTCCGGTATCCGCTTGACGTAGGCGTCCCGATCACCATCGTAGTCATCTGTCACGACATGATCAAAACGGACGGTCTGACCTTCCAGCCGATCGAGAAGACCCGCGAACATCTTCGGCGCGAACGCGAAGCGGCAGAACAAATCCCTGACGACCGCCCGCGACTCCTCGATGGCCCTGAAGATCTCCTCCTCCTCTTTCTGCCGCAGGCGGTTCACGCGCCCCATCTGCCGCATATAAAGACGAAGCGGATCCTCGCTCGTGCATTCCACATCGGACGCCTTCCCTTCCCTGGCCTTCTTCCACAAGGCGACGTCTTCCTCTCGAAGAACCTGTACGCCCTGCATTTCCAAGGCCTTCAACGTTCGCTCGGCAACAAGAACATCCACCGTCTCCTGCGGCAGCATCTGGTTGATTTCCTCGAAGGTGACGTAACCTCCGTTCGCCACCCCGCGTCGACGCACCTCCGAAATCGCCTCGCGAAGCTCGTCCGCATGCAGTTCGGAATAGTCCACGGATGAGGGCAATACTTCCGTCTCCGCGTCAGAATGGTCCTCGGCCTCCGCAACCGCCGGTTCTTCAATCACCGGCACCATATCCTTGTTCTCTTTATCCTTCATCGCTCCGTTCTTTCCTTTCTTCCTCATTTCATTACCTCCCTTCCTCTGCGTCCGCCTCCACCAGATCGACCTTTCCGACTCGCTTAAGCTGGCGGGACGGCGTCGCACCGTAGTTAAGCAGCTGATCCGCGACGCGCCTTATCGAAAGCTGCCCCTTGTCCCCCGCACGCTTCTTGAGCTTCCCACAGGCGTCGAAAGCGTTCGTCAGCGACTTCTCGACCGTATCGATGTCCTGCAGAAGCTCATCGATCTTGGCGGCCACCTCGCCGCCGAGCGCCTGAATCTCCTCGATCTTCTTCTCGACCTCCGCCTTCTTCCAGCCGTAGGAAATGAGCCAGAGATACCCCCAGAGCGTCAACGGCGTCACCAGCACGACGTTGTTCTCGAACGCGAACTGCATCAGCGTCGGGTCCTCAAGCAGCGCCGCTTCGAGTACGGCGTTGAAGGGACAGAACATCGCGACGAGCGGAAGGTTCTCGTAACCCTCGCGCGGGGACGCGATGACCTTCGGGTAGTCGCGCTCGCCCAGCTGCTTGATCTGTTTCCTGATGCTGGTGACGTGCTTCGCGAGCGCGGCCTTCTTCAGCTTCTTCGCTTCCTGAGTATCCTCGGGCTGGTTGTAGGCATCGATGAAGTCCTTGATGTTCATCTTCGCGTCTACGAAGATCGAGCGCTTGTTCATCGCGTCGAAGATGCATACGTCGGGACGCCCCTCCTCGTCCTTCTTTCCTACCTGCGTCTCGTAGTTGAGCCCGTTCTGCAGTCCACTCTGCTCGAGAATCGCAGACAGAATCTCCTCACCCTTGTTTCCTTGGATCTTGTTGCCGCCCAGGAGCGCGGACGTGTAATTCTGCGCAACCGTGGCGAAACGCTGCAGCTCCCTTACGTTCTCGGCCATCTTCAAGGCGCTGTCCTTCGTTTCGGCCTTCGCCGCCTCCACCTCGCTCTCGTACTTCTGCAGCCTTTCCTTGAGCCCGCTGAAAAGTTCGCTGATGTTCTTCGAATTTAGCCCGACGAGATCACGCTGACGGTCCGCCAGCTGCGACGCTGCCAGAGAAGCGAACCTGTTCTCGAGCCCCTTGAGCTGGGCCTCGACCGCCTCCCTGCGGATTCTCTCCAGCGCCGCATCGCCCGAGAGCCGACTTGCCAGCTCCGTGCGCGCCTTCATAAGCGCGATCACCGCCCAGAGCGCGACGCAGACCGCCGCCCCCATCGCCAGCACCAAAACCACCATCAACGTGATATTCATATTATTCTCCTTTGTGTTTAATGATATGAACGTCCAGAAACTGAACATCTTACGCTACACTCACACTTTTGCAAGCTCCTCGCCCAAAACCTTCCTCGAAGGAGCGGAAAGCTCAACGCCTTCCCGCTTCGCAAACGCTCTGAAAAGCATCGTCAATAACGGCGCTCACCGCGTCATATTATGCCGCGAGGAGTTCGCGGCGAAGATTTTCGAAACATTCCTTGTTCTTGGCGAGAAGATTGGTGATGCGCTTAGTCACCTGGTAGAGATTGTTGGTATTGAGGACCTCCTTAATCTCCTTGACCACCTTCTGACCCTCCTGGTCGTCCAGAACGAAGCGCACGAACGCGCGGTGATTGCAGTCCTTGACCCCAGCCGACCGGCATACATCGGCGAGCACCTTGCGGAACTCCTCGCGGAACCGAGAACGGTCATCGGACCAGTTCCCGGACTCTGCTACCGGTTCATACCCTTCATCGGAATCTCCCCAGTCATCCTCGTTGAAGGTCTCTTCCGAAAGTCCCCACTCCGGCAGCGGAGCGAAGCGTTTGGCCTGCTGATTGTAGCAGGAAAGACGGCCCTTGGCCTGATAATAGAGAAATGCATACCACTCCCCCTCCATCTTGGGCGTCAGCGGCGCACTGAGGTGAAGATGGTCGGAAAGACCGAGCACCTTGACGAAGGTCTCTTGTACGGCTTCCTCGCAGGCGGCCTCACTACCGCTCTTGCCCAGCGACTTCTCCAGCCGTTTGTGCCAGGCAGAGAAGAAAATGGCCCACTCAGCCATTGTCGGAATGAAGGGCTTATCGTGATTCGTCAGTTTGGTGTTTTTCATGTGTTTGTCTTTCTGTTTTGTAAAAGCAAAATTCAACAACCCGTTACGCTTGATATTCTCACACGGAGACGCGAATCGATGGGCAACACACAATCTGCAAAGAATATGCCAAATTACAAATACCCTATAAAGAATCAATATTTGCGGGCAAATGCAGTCAAATGCTGACTAAACGGTCAGAATTTGACGACGTCTCAAAAATAGCCAACGAAACTGCTATCTCAAACGATACTTTCTATCTCTTGATATAACTTACGACTTATCACTGAAAAAGTAAAACCGGTGGAAGAATCTCCACCGGCTTTAATTTGCAGTTATGTTGTCTCTATGGCGGCCGCTGTCAGAGTGTGCCGAAGATGCGGTCGCCGGCATCGCCGAGCCCGGGAACGATATAGAAGTGACTGTTGAGTCGCTCGTCCTTGGCTGCGGTGAAGACCGGAACGTCCGGATGCTCTGCCTCGACCTTGGCGATGCCCTCGGGAGCGGCGATGAGGTTGAGAAAGACAATGCGCTTATAACCGAGTTTCTTAAGCTGGGCGAAAGCGTCGCAAGCGCTGCCGCCAGTAGCGAGCATCGGATCGATCACGATCGCAAGCTCCTCGCCCTTGGACGGCGGAACCTTCGCGTAATAGGGAATCGGCTCGGCGGTCTCCTCATTGCGCTGCATTCCGAGAACGCCGACCTTGGCGTACGGCAACACATGGAGCATCGCGTCCAACATACCCATACCGGCACGGAGAATCGGCACGATCACGATCGAGTCCTCGATCTTGACGCCAGTGGTCTTGGCCACGGGAGTGACGACCGGAATCTCGACGGTCTTCAGGTCCTTAAGCGATTCGATCGCCAGAAACTCGGTAATCTCGTTGACGAGTTCACGGAACTGTTTCGGCTTGGTATTGATATCGCGCATCAACGTGACGCGATGCTTGACGAGCGGATGCTGAAGAACGGTATGCATGATCTAATCTCCTATGCTATTAATTGAAGCAATATTTCGGCCGGTTCGGTTTGCCTACGCCCCCGCGAATACGCGGGACGGCAAACACGAACCGACCGAGCTTACACCACTTGCGTCTTACAACGCGTCAACCATTAGAAGTTGAAGCAGACGCCGACGCCGCCCCAGGCGAAGTCCTTGTTCTCGCCGTACTCATCGGACGCGAGGTAGTCGTCGCAGTTGGTGCGCATACCCTTGTCGATGATGGAGCAGAACGCGACCTTGGCGAAGAGTCCGAAGTTGTCGGTCAGCATGTAGGTGCCGTCGAGCTCGACCTTGAACGTCGCGAAGCCAGGGCAGGTGCCGAGAGCGCCGAAACGAGTCGGGAAGCACCAGTTGTAGCGGTTGTCGCGGACGACGAACTCAACGAACGGAGTGAGCGAGAACTGATCCGTCACCTGGAAGGAGCGCTTGAGACCGAACTGGAAGAGGTTCGACTCGAAACGATACTCACGCACGACATTGCAGTAAGGCGTCAGGTAGGGGTTGGTGATCTCGAAGTAGTGATCCCAATCGAACGTCGTATCGGACGCGGGGTGAATGGCCTGGTAGTACTTGCCGGGATAATAGTACCAAACGAAGGACATGCGGTAGGTCAGCGCCCAGGTCTTGTCATCGTCGAACCAGAAGGAACGTCCCCAGTGCAGGTTGAAGTCCCACTCGTTGAAGACATCGCCAATCCAGTCACCCTGGCTGCTGCGCCGACGGGTAAGGTCGGTGTTGGACCACACGCCGGGACCGAAGTAGCCGAGATCCCAGTCACCGAAACGCAGGTTGGCATTGAGCTCGGCATAACCCTGGAGCGTCGGCTCATTGTTGAGGAGCGATCCGTAAAGCTGATAGCCGGAATAGAGACCGTAATTGGCGAAGCCCCAGAAAATGGGCGCTTCCTGCTTTTCGAGCTCGACCTTCTCGGATTCAGCGGGCTTGGTATCAGTGGACTTGGCGGCATCGGCGGCGACGACCGTAAAGACGGACATCACAGCGGCCGCAAACATCAGTTTCTTCATAGTTTTCCTTTTTTGTTGTTTTGGGGTTGATGGTAACAAATCAGTTCTTGTTTCCGCCGAAGCGCTCTGGATCCTTAATGGACGGATCGGACTCCTCGAAATCGAAGTCCTTGCCTGGAAGAATGGCATTGAGAATGATGCCCGTGAGCGCACCGACCGCAAGGCCGGAAAGCGCGAAGTTGACGCCGAACGCGGTGAACTTGATCGCCTGCGCCGCGGAGAACGAGATGCCGAGCGTCAAGACGAGGATCACCGCCGCGATGAGCATGTTGCGGGACTTTCCGAGATCAACCTGCTTCTCGACGAGATTACGAACGCCGACCGCGGAGATCATTCCGTAGAGGACGAACGAAACGCCGCCGATCGTAGCCGCGGGAATCGTGGCGATGAATGCGGAGAACTTCGGACAGAACGAGACGAGGATCGCAAGGCACGCCGCGATGCGGATCACCTTCGGATCGTACACCTTCGACAGCGACAGGACGCCTGTGTTCTCTCCGTACGTCGTGTTCGCCGGCGCACCGAACGCCGCCGCGAGCGCAGTGGCAAGACCATCGCCGAGCATCGTGCGGTGAAGTCCGGGATTCGCGAAGAAGTTGCGCTTCACCGTCGAGGAGATCGCCGAAATGTCGCCGACGTGCTCCATGATCGTTGCGAAAGCAATCGGCACTACAATCGCGAGCGCAGTGACGAGAAGCCCCGTATTGCAGTTAGAGAACACCGGGAAGACCGTGTTCGACCACTGGACGGGAAGTCCGATCCAGGCGGCCTTCGCGACATTGGAATAGTCGATCTTGTCCGCCAATCCGCAGAATCCGAGAAGCACCGCGGAGATGTACGAGCAGATCACACCCATCAGAATCGGAATGATCTTGAGCATGCCAGAACCGAAGATCGAGAAGATGATTACGGCGATGATGGCGACGAGTGCAACGAGCCAATTGGTCGTGCAACTGTTGATCGCGACCGGCGCGAGGACGAGCCCGATGCCGATGATGATGGGACCGGTCACGACCGGCGGGAAGAACTTCATCACCGTCTTCACACCGCACGCCTTGACGAAGCCGGCGACGATGAAGTAGATGACTGCCGACGCCATCACGCCGATGGAGGCGTACTGCAGGGCGACACTCTTCGTCAGCTCCTTGTATCCTTCGGTGCCGCAGAGTCCCGTAAGCGCGAAGTATCCCGCGAGGAACGCAAAGGACGAACCGAGGAACGCCGGAACCATCCGCTTGGTGAGGAAATGGAAGAGAAGCGTACCGAGACCGGCGAAAAGCAGAGTCGCGCTCGGGGAAAGTCCGGTGAGAATCGGCACGAGAATCGTCGCACCGAACATCGCGAACATGTGCTGCACGCCGAGAACGCCCATCTTCGGAATTCCGAGGACGCGCGCGTCGTAGATCGCATCGCTGGCCTCGTACTTCTCCCAGAGCTTGGCAATCACCGCGGAGATCGCGTCGGACTCGTCGATATCCACGATTCCGTCGGCCGCCACGTCGATCAGCAGCTGCTTGAACTTGGCAAGATCCTTGTCGTGTGCCGCAAGCGGCTCGACGAGACCGATCAGCATCTCGACCTCTTTGATGTCACACTTGCCGTCGGCATAGACGAACTTCTCAATGGAAGTCAGCAACGCCGCAAATTTTACTTTTTCTTCAGCTGTGAATGCCATAACTTTATTGATTTGGAGGTTTGAGTCTTAGGATTGCGCCTTGGAAGAGTTCAGAAGTCCGCTGCGCTTCGCGACAATATAAGTGCAGACATTATCGCCGGTTACGTTGCAGCAGGTTTCAAACATGTCAAGGATGGGATTGATTCCGAGACAGAGCGCGACAATCATCGTCACCTCGTTGGCCGGAAGCCCCATCGCCTCAAGCACCATGAACAGCAGGAACACGGACCCCCCGGGTATGCCGCCAGCACCTACCGAAGCAAACATGATCGAAAGGCACAGCGTGCCGATCTGAACCACCGAAAGCTGATGCCCGAACATATTCGCCGCAAGTATTACGAAGACCGGAAGGTGCACGCACACTCCGTCCATATTGACGGTCGCACCCATCGGCAACGAGAAGGACGAGAGCTTGCGGTCGATGCCGGCTTCGTCCGCCGCCATGAAGGAAACCGGCAGGGTTGCCGCGGAAGAGCGCGTGACGAACGCGGTCAGAATCGGCTGGCGGAACTTGGCCAGTACCTTGTACGGATTCTCGCGGCAGAAGAGAAAGATCGCAAGCGGATAGATCACGAAGATCATCGCGAGGACACAGACAGCGACACAGACCGTGATCTTCATATACGGACCGAACAGCAGCGTTCCGTTCTGCGCGAAGTTCACTACCGAAAGCGCGAAGACTCCATAAGGGAAGTACTCGACGACACACTGAATCATCCTGAACGAGACGTGCTGGAAGCCCTCGCAGATGTGAATCGCGATCTTCACCGCCTGCGCAACTTCAGGACGCTCCTCGCCGTGGTCAATTATCCAACGGGCGCAGATGCCGAAGAAAATCGCGAACACGATGATGGGAAGGAACTGCCCGTTCGCCAATGCCGAAAACGGATTCTGGAAAAGCCCGATGATGAAGGACGCGAGCGACGCCCCCGCTCCGTTACCGCCCATTGAAGCAACTGCGGATAAGTTGCCGCTCGCCACTTCCGCCGCCTTCTCCATCGAAGGATTGAGAAGATACGCCATTGCAACGCCGAAGACGGTCGCAAAAAGCGAAGTCGCAGTGTACCAAAGCAACACCGATCCGCCGACCTTGCCGGACGACTTGAGCGGCAACGACGCCGCGCCTACGATCAGCGAGAACAGGATGATCGGATACACGACCATCTTGAGCATCGCCACCAGCACATCACCGAAAGGCGCAATCCACGGCAATATCTTCTTGGCGGTTTCCGGCGCGCAGCACTCGGACAACACCAGACCCAAGGCAGTGCCCAGCACAAAGCCGATGAGAATCTTCACTACCAAGGGTAACTTCTTCATTTGCCTGGATACTTTACGAGTGTTTCGACCGAATACGCCTTGAGAAGATTCTCGCGCGCCTTGAAGCCCTCGAGCTCTATCGGAAAGATCATCTTGACGACAACCCCGCCCAGACGTTCCACGAGCCGCGCCGTAGCCGCAGCAGTACCGCCGGTCGCCAGAAGATCGTCCATCACGACAACCCGCTCACCCGGAATGATCGCATCGGCATGCATGTGGAGAGTGGCCGAACCATACTCGAGTTCGTAGGTCTCGGAAATCGTATCACGCGGCAACTTGCCCGGCTTGCGCACCGGCACGAAGGCCTTGCCGAACTTCGCCGCGATTGCCGCGCCGAAAATAAAGCCGCGCGATTCAGGCGCGGCAACGAGATCAAACTTGATACCAGAAAGCTCCGAAGCAATCGCATCCAGCGCGAGATTGAAACCCTCGGCCGTATCGAGAATGCCCGTTACGTCGCGGAACAAAACCCCCGGCTTGGGAAAGTCGGGGATTTCTCGGACGTACTCTGCAAGTTTGAGTTTCGGATAAGCGAGCATATCAAGCGCCTCAAGGATGCTCCGTGATTCCTCTGGCGTCACGACCCCATCCTTCCGCACCTGCTGAAGCAGCTTCTCAAGCGCAATCGCATGCTCATTGCCCTTCAAGGCGAAGGGCTTGACCACGCGCAGAAGCATCGCCGTTTCGCCGAGGTCGATGATTCCATCGGCCTCAACGATCCGGCGCACTACCTCAAGCGTCTGTTGGAAATCCATATCGCGCTGCTCCAGATTACATCAGCGCGTATTTGGCGACGAAGAGAACCGTCAGCACATACATGATCCAGTGAATCTTCTTCGCCTTGCCCGCGAGGAGATTGATGAGCGTATAGCTGATGACACCCGCCATGATGCCGTCCGAAATCGAATAGCAGAACGGCATGAAGGCGACCGTCAGGAAGGCCGGAATCGCCTCGCTCGGATCGCGGAAGTCGATCTCGGCGATCGAGGAGAGCATCAGATAACCGACCGTGATGAGCGCCGGCGCCGTCGCAAAGGCCGGAACCGCGAGAAACACCGGCGCGAAGACGAGCGAAAGCGCGAAGAGAACCGCCGTCGTGACTGCCGTAAGGCCCGTGCGGCCGCCAACCATCACACCCGCGGCGGACTCGACATAGGTCGTCGTCGTGGACGTTCCGAAGACGGCGCCGACGGACGTCGCAATCGCATCCGCACAGAGCGCACCGGAAATGCGGGGGAGCTTGCCCTCCTTGGTGAGGAAGCCGCCCTTCATCGAGACACCGATCAGCGTTCCAAGCGTATCAAAGAGATCCACGAAGAAGAACGCGAACATCACAACGAAGAAGTCGAGACCGGCGACAAGGGACCATCCCGAACCGGTGACCGTCGCGGCCCCGGCCGCGTCCTTCACGGTATGCGTCCAGGCGGACGGATTGAAGATCGCGCCAAGCGTCTGGCCGAACTGCGAGAACGAATCCGCAATGCCGGCGAACGTGAGCGCCGGATAAAGCGAGAAATAGCCCGCCTTCGGATCAGGCACGTAAATGCCCGCCGCCTGGCAGATCATACCGAGGCCCCAGGTAAGAAAGATGCCGTAAAGGATCGAACCCTTGACGTTGCGTGACATCATGACACCGGTGAGCACCGTGCCGACGACCGCGAGGAGCGCGCAGATGCCGTGAGTCGCGAACGCGACGTTCTTGAAGCTCACGAGGCCAACGAGCACCGCGTCGTTGTTGACGATTATCTTCGCGCACTGGAGAGCGATGAAGCAGATGAAGAGGCCGATGCCGGCCGCCACCGCCTTCTTTAGCGTAAAGGGAATGCAGTTGAAGATCGCCTCACGGACAGGAGTGAGCGAAAGCGCCAGGAAGACGAGACCTTCCACGAACACCGCCAGCAGCGCAAACTGCCAGCTGTAGCCCATACCGAGGCACACGCCGAAAGTAAGAAACGCGTTGAGCCCCATTCCCGGAGCAAGCGCGAACGGATAATTCGACATCGCCGCCATCAGTATCGTGCCGACGAACGCCGCAAGGCAGGTCGCCACGAACACGCCGCCGCGCGGAATGCCGGCGATGGACAGGAGGTTCGGATTGACGGCGAGGATGTACGCCATCGTCATGAACGTCGTAAGGCCGGCCACCAACTCAATCTTGAGCGTCGTGCGATTGCCGTTGAGCTTGAAAAGCTTGCCGAAAAAGCCCGTATCGGGTTCGGCAGCGTACATCTCGCGAGAAAGCCAATCGAGATAATAAATGATCTTGTCGGACTCATCACGGTCAACGATGCCGTCCTGACGAACATCTACGATTAACTCGGCGAACTCTTTGAGCTCGGCATTGGCCGCCTCGTACTTCTTCGCCAGTTCCAACAGTACTTCCGTCTCCTCAAGGTCAATTCGGCCATCGGCCGCCACATGATTGCGAATGTTCCTAACCTTGTCCAACAACTGTTTTTCTTGAGCGGTCATTTTTACTCCTGTATAATTGACTACTGTCGGTTATTGAGCGGTATTATAACAAATCCGCCGCCTCGATTCAATTGGCGGCGCCCGGAAAACGTAATGCCAGCAGATTGAATCGTAGCGAAGACGGACGTCTGCCCAGTGCCATAGTTCCATATCGAAACGTATGGACGAGGTGTACGCAATGGCATCAAGCACACGGGCGCGGAAGTTTATGCTGTGCCCCCCGAATCCAACACCGCCGGAACCATTTGCATCGCCGTTGGGTTGGGACAAGAACGGATGCGAGAAAGGAATCCCCCAACACCAGGCATAACCATAGTAATCCTCGGTTCCAGTGCCAAAAATTGATGGGTAGCGCTCTCCGTCCACCCAAATCTTCTCATCCCCCTCACCCCACCATTCCTTTGACGAGTTCTCCACAATAGTCGATGATCCCACCACGACGCCCTTCCCCTGTCTCAAAAGATAGTTTACGTCATAGGGAAGCCCCTGCTTGCGCGTCGGCGCGTCGGGACGCGAAACGTAGTCCGCGGCAAAATACATGGATTGAGAATCCCATGCATAGTCCCCCTTCACCACCTTCGCATCCTTCACAATCACCGGACGATCACCCCTATTCCTGATTTTCAGTTCGGCCGAACGTGCAAAAGGCATCACCCACCGACACGAAAGCAGCTTCTTGTCATTCGCGGATGTAAAGCGCGTTCGATGGGGGTTCACGGACCAAATGCCTGTATTGAAAAACTGTCCAACGGGTAGCGACACTGTGGTTCTACCGTCAAATTTCAGTTGAATCTCCAGATCTCGCAGCTGAATCTCCTCGTTGGACCACATGAAAACCGACTGATCACGTGGACTCACCGATGAAAGCTGAATATACCGGATCGCTCCCGGCCCATTGAACGGAACCGCCCTGCTCTCACCCGGAGCGAGTGTCGCGTCGAAGGATCTTGTCTCTCCTGAAGGAATCGTCTCGCTTGTACTCGAAAGTTCCGCATTAACCGCGGCAATCTTCGCACGTACGGACTCGAAAATGTCACGAGACATACTCTCCACCTCTGTCCCCTGCGGCCAAGTATAGGTCTCAAAATTATAATAAAACCATATCTCCTTATAAAGCGGCTCCATCGTAACCTTTAGACGTCTGGCATAGGTAATGGGCAGATAAAGATTGAGTCCGCGACGATTGTGCTCCGCCTCGGGAGCGAGTCCGACCGAAAGCGGCGCTCCGCAAAGTCCAGTTCCGCCCACGAGATTCGTGGTAATCCCCTCGAACACCGGCTCCTGCGCCCCATCTATGTAAATGCGGAGTACGCTTTCGTAATGATGAGCACCGGCAATCCACGCGCGCACCAACGCTCCCGGACCCTCCGCGTCAACCAGCACATTCTCAACCCTACCCTGCGCATTCGTTTCTGTACGCAGGTAATTGTTGAAATCCCAATTGGCGTACCAACTCGGCTTATCAGGAGAAACGGAGGCGCGCGACGTGCTGCTCCAAAGCCGGACCTTTCCAACCACCTTCGGAAATCGCGTAAGCGCATCCCGATCCACCATCCGATCCAAAAGCGACGCAACCGTAATCGTCTCCGCGCACAGCGGAACGCACAACGCCATCATCGCGGCACAGAGCAAACTCTTTCTGTAGCACATCCTGCTTCTTATTGCCGCGAGGATTTGTCGAAGGCCTGCTTGGCCGAAAGTAGCGCACCCATTCCTTCTTTTTCCGTGGGAATCGCGTACCAGGCGCGAACCTCACCCGATATCATGTCGATTTCAAGCCGCGCCTTGGAGAGGTCATCCGGCGCGTGATTGCGCTTTATGACCGTGGCAAACTTAGGATCGTCCGCGAGCGTCCTACCAAGCGCCAGCAATTCCGGAAGCGTTATCTCCGCTTCCTTCCGCCCCACCGCCGCCTGCAGCTCGGAAACTTGAGGCCCGACAGGGAAGCGTGTCTTCTTGGACATAGAAATCATGTCCTTTGAAACCTCCCAACCGTTGAATGTCATCCGCATCTTCGCCTCGCCGCGCTTGGAAACGCCGCAGGCAATGCCCTGGACGCTCTTCCCGCCCCCGATACGCGAAGAAAACTTGTTGAGCGCTTCCCAGACCGGATCAATTCTGGAAATCGGCGCGACATTGGCGCCAGAGGCAAGCATCCGCTGGCGATCTTTTTCGGCGCGCGCGGCAAATTCCTCGAAGTTCTTGGGCGTGGGATTACGCCAGAAAAGTTCCGCCACCGCACAGGCCCGCGGCCAGACCTTCCACTGAAGTTCCTTCTCGCTGATCGTCATTTCCGTCCAGGAATTGCCCTGTCCTCCGAGAACGCGGCCCTTACCTGCCTTAGGAACCTCGAACGAATAAACCTTCTCCATGCTCGTCGGCCATCCCCAGAAATAATTCGGCACTGGATCGTCCTCGAGTCCCTGCTCGTAATCGAAGTAGAAGTAACCTGCGGGACAAAGTACGCTGTTGGCTCCGATGCTCGCGCCCTGCCAGCTCATGACCGCGGCAGATTTGGGCAGCGACTTTGCGTCCCTCGCGATTTCGTTCCAGCCAACGATGCGCCGCCCCTTCTTCGCCAGGTAATCCGCAAAGTGCCGCGTTATGTATGTCTGGAGCTCATGTACGTCCTTCATCCCCTTGCCCTTCATCAACGCCTGACATTTCGGACACTGCTTCCAATTGCCCATGTTGCACTCGTCGCCGCCGATGTGAATGAACTCCGAATCGAACATCTCGCAGACCTCGTCCAGCACCTTCTCGAAAAACCGATAGGTCTTGTCGTTGCCGATGCACAGATCGTGATCGAAGCGCTTGTACTTCTTGTCTTCGCCAAGCTCGCACCAGAGTTCGGGATACGCACGGACGACTTCATGGGAGTGTCCGGGAATCTCGATTTCAGGAACGACGGTGATGTTGAGTTTCCTCGCGTAGTCGCAGACCTCGCGAATCTCCGCCTTGGTGTAGAACATCGGACCGATCTTGTCGCCCGCCTTGTATCCCGGATACTCACGATAGAACCTGTAGCTGTTCCAGACATTGTGCCGCGCTCCGATTTCCGTCAGCTTCGGATAGGCATCGATCTGCACTCGCCAGCCGGCCGAGTCGGTGAGATGCCAGTGAAAGACGTTGAGCTTGTGCTCCGCCATTCGGTCAAGGAAACGCTTCACGATTTCCTTGCCGAAGAAATGGCGACTTTCGTCGAGATGGAGTCCGCGCCAACTGTAGGCGGGCTCATCCTCAATCCTCACCGCCGGCACGCTCCATCCGTCCGCCGTCTTCTTCGCCAACTGCTTCAACGTCTGCTCGGCATAGAACGCACCAGCGTCCGTTGAAGAGCAAATCACGATGCCGTCCTTCGTTACCTCAAGCCGATAGCCCTCGTTCGAAATGGACACTGCCCTTATCCTCTTCGTTGCGAGCGCGGCAAAACAACACTCGCCTTCACCAAGTTCGACCTTCTTCGGCGCTGGCACCAGTCCGAGATCCGTCACCGTCGTCACCAACAAGGCGCAAAGCGCCATCATCACATTCATCATTTAGTTCCTTTCAGATTGTCAACTGTCTGTAACACTCGTAGGCGGCTATCGACACCGCATTGGCAAGATTGATCGACCGCGCATGCTCGCCCGGCATCGGAATCCTGAAGAGATTCTCGCGGTAACGCTCATAGAAATCCTTTGGAAGTCCCGAACTCTCGCTGCCGAAGACAAGGCAGTCGCCCTTGCGGAAAGCGCACTCGTAAAGCGACTTCTCTCCGTGCGTCGACAGAAAGAAGAGCCGCGGGGGATTCACCGCACCGAGGAATTCCTCCCAGGTGTCATGGATGTGCAAGTCGAGATTCGGCCAGTAATCGAGTCCCGCCCGCGCGACGGACTTGTCATCAAGCTGGAAACCGAGCGGACGCACCAGATGTAGCGGCACTCCGAGCCCCACGCAGAGCCGCCCGATCGCCCCGGTATTATGGGGAATTTCCGGACGCATCAAAACGATTGAAAAATCGCCGGACGAATTCATCGCTTGAAAACGCCGCATTCGTAGGCGATGCGGAGCGCACTGTCCTGATCATTGGACCACGGATCGAAACACTCGCCGAAGCGGGCGGGATCCCTCTGAGTGCCGTCCTCGTTCAGATAGGTGACTGACAGCGGCAGGAAATAACAGGAGCTGGCGGTGCCGTCCGCATTAAAGAGACAGAGCAGATTCCTGAAACAGCGCTCGGAACGCCGCCGATAGGACTCGTCACCTGATAACTGATAGAAATGCCAATAGACACGCGCGCTGCAGGCCGAGAGATAATGCAGCGTGTCGCCGTAAAGGATATTTCCACCGAACCAGTAACCGTCCCAATGGCGAATGGGCGTGCCGCCTTGAAGGTACGAAGGTTGATCACCGTCAAAGCGAGTAAGCACGTCCAGGTGCTTCGGCAGCTGCGCCGAGGCGGGCGGATAGTCCCCGAAGCTCAGACACCAGTCGATGAGAATCTCCGCGCCCGGGGCCACGATCGTTTGCTCGAAATTGACCTCGTGAACGGGATAGTTCATGCCATTGGCGATGATGTTGTCGACATGGCGACGGGCGGACGCCTTCAGCTCCGTTACGTTACGTCCCGCTTTCTCCAGCGTCCTGATGATAAAAGAGAATCTGCAACCATTGGAATAGAACCGGTCACCACCATTGGCATAGTGCTTGCGAATCATCCGCTCCAGACATTCCAAGTACTTCGGATTTCCGCGAAAACGATAAAGCGCATCAACGACGGCCATCATCTGCGGCGCATTATAAAGCCGTTTCTGATTCTGGTTGCGTCCAATCTCGTTATACGCCACCCCAGTTTCCGCATCAAGGATCTCACGCATGACGAAGTTCTCATAACGATCAACTGCGGCTGCGACCTCGGAATCGGGATGATCCTTGAGCCAGTCGATGAGGAGAATGCCGATGCCCAACCTCTCGCGGCAGGCATTGTGGTCACTGAAGCGAGAATCGTAGTACATCAGACGTTCGACGTTGGAATACGGCAGGAACGCACCATAGAGCGGACTCTTCGGATCGTTACACTGCTGGTTGCGTACGATGAAACGGATGCGGTCCTCTACGAGGTTCGCGAAGGGACGCGACGTATAACCGCGCGCTCGACAAGTGCGACCGTTGGCGAGTTTCAGATCGAAAACACGCGCTTCGCCCGGCTTGCCGGACGGGAAGGACAACTTGCGTCCCTCGACCGTAATTTCGAAGTTCTCTCCTGGAAACACCGTCTCATACTTGAAGGCGACCGGCGGCACGAACTTGCCGTGCTCCACGGTCTTTACGCGCCAGCGGATGCGTTTCGTCTCTCCTGGACGAAGGACGAACGGCGCGGGATGGAGCACAATGTCTCCACGGTCGTTTGAGTGCTGCTTGCGGATTCTCCGCACCGAATACCCGTCGAGCTCGCCTTCCTCGAGCGTCAGCAGCACGTCCGTCGGAAAAGCTCCCATCTTTACGGCATGTACCCACGAGACCTCTCCGCCAGTGAAGATATGCGCATCACAACGACGCACCTGACACTCGTCCGCAAGCACATAGTTGTCATTGAAAGTCGCCATGATGCCGAGATGTCCGCGGAGGAAATAGTGCGGCGTGGTGCCGGCATTGCGAATGTCGTACGTCTCCACAAGCTCGCCGTTGCTGAGCACGCGCGTCACGTCGGCGCGCAGGTTGTCCAGCGCATAATGAGCAGTCACGCCGTTGGGCGTCGAGGTCACACCGAGACAATCGAAGAACGGCGGACGAAATGCGCAATCGGTTCCTTTCGCCCAACTTGGACGCATTGAATGAGCGAGAAGCGTGCCCCAGGTACCGGTGCCTTCGACCCAGTTCATCCCGGCGGGATCACCCACAATCGAAAGCGAGTCGACTCCACCATTCCGCTGATTGAACCGCGCCTGAAGCGCCGGGGCGGACCACCCAGCGCCTGCCATGCACACCACCGCGAATCCTGAGACTGCAACCTTGCAGAACGTCCTCTTCATAGCAATAAGTCCTCCTTATACAATACGCTCGCCGTACATCGGCACAACCACCTTGCCGCCCTTCGCCTCCACAATCTTGCGTGCCTGGCGCACCATCGGCGTCGTAAGCCGTCCTGCGCTGTGAGCAAGTTCCCAAAGATGACCGAAGGCCATTTGCTTCGGGTGTATCCGGTCGTATGCCACCCCGACATCGAGTCCGCACCCAGGGAACACCACCCAGAGATCGGGATTCCCCCAGATCGTCTTCAGCTTCATCGCGTTTCCGCAATCTCCGGTATGGAACATCTTCCAGTTGCCGACCTTGATCTCGAAAGTCGTCGTGTAATCAACGAGATAGGGATTGTGATCGGTGAGCGCAGTTCTGATCTCGACATCCTTGATCTTGAACGTCTTCTCCTGCCGCGTATAGCCGCCGGCTTCCCAGTACATGCCGCCCTTGCGCCAATCCGCCGCGCCGTAATTGTCGATGAAGTTGTTGATCACGGTCTTGCCCGCGCCGTTCATCTTCTTATAGAACTTCTGAAGGTAATGGTCGCTGTGATTGTGCGTGATGAGCGCGAAATCGAGTTTTGATGCAAAGTCCACGGCGCGGCGATGGACGAAGTCAATCGAGAACAGTGCCGCCTTCGTCTTGACGATGACGCCCATGTTGTAAACGAGCCAGACCGCCGGCACCTCTCCGACTTTCGTCGTCTCGATCTCCCGCAGCATCTTCTCATATCCGCTTTCGAGTTTCTCAAGCGCCGCGAGTCCGCGCGTATCGCCATCGGCCAGATAGGCGCGGTACACATCGGGCTTGACGAGATCGGTCTCACGCTGTCCGATGTCCAGAACATCCTCTGCAGGCGCCGCTGCCAAATCACCAGCCAACGCCGCTCCTGTCGCACATGCAATATCCCTGATAAACGCTTTTCTTGTCATTGTCTTGTTCCTTATTTCAAATGTTCGCCTTCATGTTTTTCTTCCTTCGCGCCGCGGTGGCGGCGGCGGATAAACCAATTCACGACTTCGAGACCGATGAGGGAGAGGACGGTGGAAGCGATGGCGACGGCATAAAGTCCGGAAGCCACGGCCATGCCGATGCCCGCCGAAACCCAAACGCCGGCCGCAGTCGTAAGCCCCTGGACGGATTGACGCTGCACCATTATCGCGCCCGCTCCGATGAAGCCGATGCCGCTGACGA
>DCIL01000106.1:19755-24926 GCA_002315875.1 Verrucomicrobia bacterium UBA1727
ACGATCTGCGCCGCGACCCGCGAAGGATCGCCCTGTCCGTCGAATCCGTAGCGCGAGACAATGAGCATCAACGCCGCGCCGATAGCCACCAGAAGATGCGTCCGCATCCCGGCGACCTTGGCACGGTATTCGCGCTCCGCCCCGATGAGTCCGCCGAGAATCCCAGCGAGCACCAGGCGCGTAATGAGCACACAAGTTTCAGGCATCTGCATGATAATCACCTCCGCAACAGGTTGGAATTATAGCATAATCCTTTGAAATAGAGGCGTGGTGTCATCCCGTTCTCCGCCTTGACCGCTACGGCGCGGGCGTAAACCGGCACTCCGTCTTTCCACGAACAGTCGACGATGAAGCCGCCGCGCGCGCAAAGACCGGTGAACGATCCCCGCTTGGCCCAGGCTGCCGGAAGCGCCGGCAAAAGCTCAATGCGTCCATCGCCGTGGCTCTGCACGAGCATCTCCGCCACTGCAGCAGTCGCTCCCAGATTGCCGTCAATCTGGAAGTTCCCTCGGTTCTTGTGACTGTTGAAGAGATTGTCGAAGAGATGCCCACTCTCGAGCCGACACAGCGAGGCATACGCGCGTTCCGCATCCCGCGCACGCGCCCAACAGACGAGGCGATGCGCTTCCGACCAGCCGGTATGTCCGTTCCCGCGCAGCTTCAGCGTTTCGCGTGCGGCAGCCAACCAGTCGGGACGATCAGACGTGATGAGACGGCCCGGAGAAAGTCCCGCCAACTGCGAGATGTGACGATGGTCCTTCTCTCCGATCTCACCGTAGAAGTTCTCCTCACGGAATTCCTTGATTTGTCCCGAAGCGCCGATCTGAACTGGATCATAACGGTCAAGCTGTTCACGGACGATTCGCGCTACCGCATCATCCTTCTTGCCCAGCAACTCGTGCGCAGCCAGGAAATCCCGATTGTTCTCGCAGATCATCTGCTGGTCGAACGCACACCCGACCGTTCCGTACGGCCTCAGGCCCTTGGACGGATTCTTCGGATCCTTCGGCACCAGCTGCTCGGGCGACGCCGAATAGACCGCCAGATACTTGCCGTCTATCTCACGCACGGCCCGAGTCAAGAAATCGGCCATACCATGAAGGACGGGATAGACGTGATGTTCAAGCACCGAACGATCACGCGTGTAATCCCACCAGTCCCAGAACAGCTTCGTCGTGAGCCCTCCCGTCCCAGGACCGGAATGTCCGCCCGGTTCGCTCACGTACCACGGCGATACGCTGGTGCCGACGCACCAGAAGTCGTCGGATAACGGACGGACTACGGCCTCTTCGCCTACAGTGCGCTTCAGATAGGAAACCGCCCGTTGGCGTGTCAACGGCCTGAATGCCGCGTTCATGTCGGCGTAGGGCTGAAAGCATTCCGCGAGATTGCATACAAACGCCGGCCAGTAGTTCATCTGGACATTAATGTTATGGAAATAGGTGCCTCCCCACGATGCCCTTTCCTTCGCATTCCAGATTCCCTGAAGATTGGCGGGAAGACATCCTGGCCGCGAAGATTGGGTCAGCAGGTAGCGTCCGAACTGGAAGTGACACTCATTGAGCCAGTTGCTGCGCTTACCTTTGCGCACCGCCTCCATCAGATCCTCCATCGGAAGTTCACGGTCTTTCTCAGTATCCGGAAGATCCAGCGTCACTCGGCCGAACAGCGCCGCCATGTCAGCCACGTGCGACGTCCTCACGGCTTCATAGCCCTTACGCGCTGCCGCGGCAACCGTCGCCTCAACGGAAGCAAAGACGTCTTTCTTGGCAACCTTATCGAAAAGCGCATAATTGGTATCACAGGCAAAGTACATCGTCGCTGCCGTCGCATTCGTCACCGTAAGGACGCCGTGCGCGGCACGGACCTCTCCATCCGTCTCGACCCGGAGCCGCGCGCCGAAAACAGTGTTCTTGAACTTCATCCGCTGCTCGCATACAAGATCAGCGCCGACGGCAAAGACCGTACCCGTGCGCCCGCACTGATTCTCCGGCTCCGCGCCCCACGTGACTGGAAACGGTATCTCGCCCGTCACGTCAAAGGAAAGCGCCTTCGCGCGCGAGGCGGAGAACCGAAGGACGAGAACCTTATCAACGTAAGAGGCGAACGCCTCTCGGACATATGAGACACCGTCCGCAACATACGCAACGCTCGCCGTCGCCGTCTCCAGCTCGAGCACGCGTCGGTAGTCCGTCCACGTAGTTACAGGAAAACGAAAACGCAGATCATAGGCATCCGTAAGCGCGGCATGCGTCCGCTTGCGCGCGGCCTCGTACGATGCCTCATAGACCGCATTGTGCGTTACTTGAAGACGCTCATTGGTGACGCCGCCAAAGACGCTTACGCCGAACCAACCATTGCCGATCGGTGTTGATCGATTCTCCCATCCGGCTATTGAATCCTCCGCCGCCGTCCGATAAACGAGCCGATGCACGTACTCTGGAGTTGACGGTGAATGATGGCTTTCATCAGCGTGCAGAGGCCCGACGACAAGCGCCGATGTCACAACCAACAGCATGGACTTCTGCATGATCATTCTCCTTTAGCCAACCAACTCTTTCAAGAGCCCCTCGCACCCCCTGAGCACGTCGTCATACGTCTGATCGAAATTCCCCGTGTACCAGGGATCGGCGATATCGCGCGTCTCACCGGCGAAGTCGAGGAGCTTGTGGATTTTCGGAAGGTCCTCGGGATATACCAGGCGTCGCAGATCGGCAATGTTGTAGGCATCCATGCCGATGAGATAATCGTACTCCCGCGCCTTCGCCGCCGTGAGCAACCAGGCCGCGCGCGGTGCGAACGGAATGCCCATGGCCCTTAGCTTCGCCCGCGTCCCGTAATGGATGTCATTGCCGATCTCGTCGGTATGAAGCGCGGCAGATGCAACCTCGATGTCCGTCCGCCCAGCCCGTCGCACGAGTTCCTTCATTACGAACTCGGCCATAGGCGAACGGCAGATGTTGCCGTGGCAAAGAAAGAGTATACTCATCAATCATGTCCCTGTATTTACACCTCGAATTATACCATATTCAGAAGCGGCAGCTGACATGTCTCCACCTGGAGTTTTATGGTGCGTTATCTGGGAAATGAATGCGCGATCACTTGAACCGAAAGTTTATAACGGGGAAATACTCCAGTTTGGATGACGGCATATAATTGACAGCGCCGATCTGTAGGCACTCGCCTCCGCCTGCTTCATTGTAAATGCCGATCTGTACGCCATCGATCCGCTTCGCCTTGTTCACGATACCGAGTTGAAAACCGTATGCCTCGTCACTCATGCAAAGCATGGCTATCTCGCCCCCGTAGAGCGTTTCAGTCTTTGTCATGAACCCAGCGCATTGAATCCCTGCTATCGTTTCGGCAAAATCAACCACCCCAGCAAACTGAAGCCCGTTGACACGATGCGCGTCACACATGACTCCGCTAATCTGCATACCATTTACCTGCGCCGACTTCGCCGCCAACGTTCCGTATTGAGCACCATACACAACACAATGATCCAAATTGTTACTTGTCACGTAGCCGGAAGCCAAGATTCCGCATTGCAATCCATAGAGGGAATCCGTCACACCCCCGCCCCACATACTGAGCTGCCCGCCGTAAACATCATCGGCCTTACACGAAAGCGACCCCCAGTCGAGTCCATACACCGATTTCTCGGTTCCAAACATCCGTATGGGTGGCGTCTTTGACAGCCCATAGCAACGAGCAAGGGCCACAGGCGTACCAAAGTAGATCCCAGCATTGATCGCCACGACAGCACCATACCCCATTGCAGATGCGGAGCTGGCGGCAGTAATGGCCGCGACGAAACACCCGACTCTTGCTAACTTCTTCATGATTCACTCACCTTGACCGTGTCAGTTTTCTTATCTGCAGCGGCTGGGTTCGCTCTGCGCGGGCGTTCGCAATCACGCTTCTTCATCGCTGCACTTAACTTTTCAGAAATATCCGCGCCAACGGAAACAGTTTGGACATCCTTCGCTGTTGGTTCAGCTTCCAACACAATCTTGCCGTCTTTACTCTTCAAATGCCGTCTGCATTTAAGACGTCTGGCACAATCGTCGTCTCCTACACGAAAAGTAACCTCAACGCCGGGTGGCGACATTTCAACATATTCATTTCCTCGCTTCATATAGACTGCATCATGCCCAGACACATGAACTTGCTGTCCATCAGCCAAGTTGGCATAAACGGATGTATGACAGAGCGCCAACGCGCAGCGGTTCTGAACACATTTATTATGTATACGCAAACGATTCAGATCGACGAGCGCATCAAGCTCCATATCCGTTCCGAGCTTATCATTGACCCAACTAATGGCACTACGACACGCATGCAGTAGTTCCTTGTCATCGGCACCGGGCTTTAACGTCCGCTCAAGCGAAATATACTCCAACTTCAAACGACCGGTTTTTGCATCCTGTTCGAGATGTGCGGTACATCTGACGAAGCCGTTCTCGTCTTTCGCCAAGTTCAGATTATAGTGATGCCAATTGTTGCCTACAACAGGAAAGATATTTGTATCAGCCAAGACCTCCTGGTTGATTCCGAACAACTTGCCTATCCGAACATTTGGATACGTATAATCGCGAGAGGAGAACCTCTCCGAATCATCGCAATCCGTAACAGGGGGAATTGACGGCCCCACACATCCCGCAAATGCTGCGGCCAACACACTCATAGCAATCATCTTGTTCATCTTATAAATTCCTTTCTTCGGCAATTACTGTCTTCCGCCAGAACTTTTCTTACTGTAGAAAATCAAGAATCAGCCTCGCAACATCGCCTGTCCACCGTCATCTGCCGAATCGCGATGTGCAGTCAACGCCTCTTTAAGCATATCATCGTAAAAGCCGCCATTCTCCATCGCACATCCCGCCAAGATGACACAGAACAGCAATCGCCACATGTGATTATCTCCTTTAATGCAAGAAACGCGCAGACGCCAGCTGTATTTTAGTTACTGAAACAATAGAACTCATCGCCCCAAATAAATTCAATTGATATGTTATCCTTCATATTCACCAGGATCCGCCGCCGCAAAGCAACACCCTAAGAAGAGCAAGCACTCCAACAAGTCCGGCAACAATCCCAATCAGAAGCAGTCCATGCCCGGTAAGGACAAGCAACAATGCACCAATAATGGCTCTTCCCGCGTTTTGGGA
>DCIL01000086.1:0-9833 GCA_002315875.1 Verrucomicrobia bacterium UBA1727
TCGATTTGCGATTTGCGATTGATTGAGCGATTTGCTCATTTGAAAAATTACAGAATAATTAAATACAATCGTAAATCGAAAAATCGATAAATCGCAAATACAATTAATCAATAATTCAATGCTTCAATGATTCACCTCTCAAAGGGACTCCATCCATTTCTGTAGTTCTTGCTTACGAGGCGGTTGGCCATATCGTTGTTGGTGACATGGTGTCCGTCCCACTTTAGTTCACTGCCCTTGCCGGCAAGGGCGGATATGTTGCCGAGGCAGACGGTCTTCGCAAGCGGCACCGAGTACTCGAATGAGTCGTTCGCCTCGCGTCCCTCGCGGATCGCCGCGTAGAACTCGTGGAAATGCTTCGGGGTGACGATGCGGTAGTTGAAGTCGTTGGGACGATCCACGCGCGGAATGCACCAGCCGTTCTTGCGCGGCATGAAGCGGTAGCCGCCGTGATGGGTGAACCAGAGGTCGCCCTTGGTGCCGCGGAAGAGCACGCCGTTCTTGTAAAACGGATCGTTCTCAAAGCCGTTCGCCTTCTCGACTTCGCGGACCACCGGCGGGATGTTGAGCCACTCGCGCTTGTGCGGGATGCCGAACTTGGTGACGTGCTCCTTGTCGTAGGGCACGCCGTCGTTGAGTCCGTCCCACCAATGCAGGTTCACCTCGCCGAAGACGGACTTCGGGAAGTGGAAGGTGTGCGCGTCGCGATAGCCCCACGCACCCTTGAGCGCGAACAGCGCCTCCTCGCAGGTGACGCGGTCGGGGTCCTTGAGTCCGAGCGCCCAGAACGCCACGTCCATGATGTGCATGCCGAGATTGCCGATCGAGCCGTTCCCGTAGCCGATCCAGCTGTGCCAGCCGTGCGGATGCATGCCGTCCTGATCGGGCGAGTCGGGATAGTAATCGCAGATCGGCGAACCGCCGCACCAGAGGTCCCAGTTCATTCCCTTCGGCGGCGGAACCGCGGCTGGTCGCTTGTAGATCGAGTTGCAGCGGTCGTCATAGGCCCAGACCTCCTTGACTTCGCCGAGCGCACCTTCCTGAATGCGGTCCACGCAATACTTCATGGACGGGAAGGAGTGTCCGTACGTTCCGCATTGGGTGACGACGCCCGGTACCTTGCGCGCCTCTTCGAGAATGAGGTCGCATTCCGCCGCGGTGAGACAGAGGGGTTTGTCGAGATAGACATGAATGCCGCGTCTCAGCGCCATCACGGCCGGCAGCGCGTGCTGGTGGTTCGGCGTCTCGACGATGATCGCGTCCAGTTCATCGCCCATCTTCTCGAACATGTCCTGATAGGTCGCGAACCGCTTCGCCTTCGCGAAGTTCGTCCGTGCCGCGGCATCGCAGGTCTTTGCGACATGCTTTTCGAGCCAGGCAATGCGCGCCGGATCCGGATCGACGAGTGCGACGAGATCTTCGCAAAGGACACCGTCAATCATGTTTGCGGTCTGAAGTCCGCACCCAAGCAGTGCTACGCGTATTTTCGCCCCATTGGATATCTGCCGCGCGCGCGTGAGCCCGAAGCCGGCGCAGCCGATGTTGAAGAGGGGAAGAGCCGAGGCGGCAACTCCTCCGGCAAGAAATGATCTTCTTGAAGTTTTCATATCGCGTATTGTATCAAAATCTTCACCACGATGCATCCCGTGACCCCCAGGGTTGTGGGTTGACTCGCTAACCTCTAAAATGGTATTATTTGCGCGACAATTTAGCGAAACGAATCAGGAGTGGTTATGAAATCATTTGTTATTGGCCTTTCATTGCTTTGCGCGACGAGCGTATTTGCTGATACCTTCACTTGGACCGGTGCAGAGGACTGCTACTGGACCAATGCCGCGAACTGGTCCGTCGGCGGCGCGACAGCGACGCGTTGTCCCGGCTACATGCTCTGGCCGCAGCCCGACAAGACGGTCATCACCAATGACTTCCGCGGCGATTTCGTTCAGTTCGGCGCAATCTCGACCGCCAATACCACCATCAATATGGCGGGACGTCCGGTAATCACCAAAATCACGTTCATCACCGGTGCCCCCGCCTATACGATCGGAACCGAGGACAGCGATGCACAGGTGTTGAGTTTTCCTAAGAGCACGACAGGAGGAGATTACGGACAATACGCCTATATTGTAGTCAATTCCGATGTAACTAACGATCAGCACATTAGAGCCATCGGTCGTGGCAGATGCGGGATCATCGTCAATCAGGGATCAACTTCATGTACGCTCTATTTGGGTTCGCTTCGCTCTGGTCCCCACGCATCATGGGGCAGTAATCATTTCTATATTCAGAATTCTCCCGGCAATGTCGTCTATGATGGCAAGGTGGAGTCCGATCTTTCCGGAAATTTCACGGTAACCAAAGCTGGTCATCTCACTTGGAACGAGCGGGGCACGGGTTCTGGAGCCCGCCTGGGAACCTGGCAATTCAATGATGTCGATGGCAGTGAACTTGACCTTTTCATGGGTCCTGGGACGTATGTGAATACTGCCTGTGGCGGCGGAGCGGTGGCTTCGCACCTGATATTCTATTGCAATGCTCATCTTCATGGCGGCGGTCTGGTTTTGGTGAACCACTGGTACAATGAGAATTATCACAAAGGCGATGGCGGATGCATTTACGTTGGCAGTACTTATACAGCACGCATTGATAATGGCGTCGCGCCGCATCCGAGTTGGACTACCTGTAATAATTTCCAGCTCAATGGATACGGCACCGTTCAGCTTAACTCCTCTAATCTTGTAAATGGTATAACTACGATTTACGGTAACATTGTCGTAGAGGCGAAGAAACTCGGCAGCAAGGACTGTACCGCCGAAGAGACGTCCATCAGCCGCAACGGCAACATTGTCTTCTCGAATTATTTCGATACCTGGGGGAAAGCTCCGTCCAGGCATCCATCCGGAACAATCGCATATTCAGGCGATGCGGCGGTGAGCTGCGACCGTGACATCCTCATTACCAACACTTACTCGAAGGTCGCTTCGCCTCGGCTTTCCAACCGCGGCGGCGGCAAGCTGACGTGGTCCGGCAACATCATGCAGACCGCGGATACTCAGGGCGCTGATTTCTATCTTGAGGCGAAGACTGCCGACCTTGAACTTACGGGTGCGTTCCAGGCGGACAAGAACTGGAATCTCATCATCGAAGGCGCGGATGCACATGAGGTTTCAATGGTGCCGCAGCCCGCCATCGCCGGCAAGGTCATCGTTACCAATGGCGTGCTTGTGGTTGGATCCGGAACTTTCCCGAACGCCTCCTTGTTCGAAATTGGCGGCGGCGCGATCAAAGCGACGAATGACATGACGATTGCCAACTTGAAGCTTACCTGCGACTCCTCTCTGGTCGTACCCGAGGGGGTGACGCTTACGATCAGTGCGCTTGAACGCACGAGCGGCAAGAAGCTTGTGGTCACGCGCCAGGGCACGGGCAAACTCAAGATCTCCGGACTTACCGCTGGACAATCGGACTGGATCACCGTCAACGGCTACGAGGCCAAGGTGCTTGAGGACGGCTCGGTCTACGAGTCGCATGCTTCTTGGAAGACCGCGGCGTCCGGCAACTGGAGCGCCTCGGCGAACTGGTCGCTGGGTATGGTTCCGGGACTTTACGATCTCATCGAGATCCTTGCCGCCGGTCCGTCCTACGCCGTGACTTTTGCGAATGACGACGAAGGCAACTACAAGAACATCGAGATCGGCAACTCCGCGGCGGACTCCACCGCGACGCTGTCCTTTGCCGCTACGAATCAGGTTTTTGACACCGGCTCGAAGATTGTCGTCGGTAACGGCGGCGAGATCGGTACGTCCGCGGCGGATGCAAATCTTATTTTCCGCGGAACGTCCCTGATGGAGATTCGCGATGGCGGCGCCTGGCGTGCTTCCGTCGGAACGAATCATTGGAAGGGCGCCGGTCCCTATCTTCGTCTCGCCGGCGGTACGATCGAGATGGATGGAAACGCAGTGCTGTTTGCCACCAACTGCACTTACGGTGTCGGCAAGCGGTTGACCTTGTCCAACGGCGTATTCCGGCTCAAGGGCAATGCGGTCCTCAATATGACCGGCATTCCCAGCGCTCCGCAGATTGATCTCGTGCCCGGCGAGGGCAAGGAGATGCACGCTTATTTCAGCGAATATGCTCGTGTCCAGAATATCCAAGACCATGGTATGATTTGCGTGGGCAACAATTCGAAGGGACGCGCCTATCTCGAGATCAATCTTAACGGCACTCGCTCGCTGGCTACGCCGGAGAACATCAATACGATCAGTGCGCTTCGCATCGGCACCACCGACGGATACGGCGAGTTCAACATGAAGAGCGGAAAATTCCATTATTCCAACAGCGGCTTCCGCGTCGGTTGTGTGGAAGGATCGTCGAAGTGGGACGTCACGGCTGCGGCAGGACACTACTGGCCGACGGGCGTCGTGAACCAGACTGGTGGCACCGTTGATGGCAGCAGTGCAATGGCGGCGTATAGCTCGCTCATTCATGGATTCGAGATCGGCTCGGCCACGTATGTCATCCAAGCGAACCGTCTTTTCCGTGGTTTCTATAATCTTTCGGGTGGCACGCTGGATGCGGGCGGGCTGCCGCTCATCGGCTCGGGAGTCCGCGGCGAAGGCGATTTCGTGCAGACCGGCGGATACGCAAACTTCGGCAATTGGTATACTCATGGCAAAGACAGCTATTCGCATCCGCTCATCATCGGCTATATCGGCGGCAAAGGTCGCGTCTACTTAAGTGGCGGAACTCTCAACTTCTACACTTCGTGCTTCGTCGGTGGGGCGAAGAAGGAGGATGTCGGACTTTGGAACAAGCCCAATCACTCCAATCCGGATAGTGTTCCCAATCTCGATGGTTCGCTCGGGCGCGGCTACGGACTGCTGAGCGTGTCCGGCGGCACCCTGACGGCGAAAAATGACATCGTAGTCGGAACGGACGGCACCGGTGTCGTGCATGTCGCGGGCGGGTCGATCAGCTGCAAGAATCTCATTCTTTCCAATGACTGCGCTTCGGTCCTCTCCTTTGCGCTTTCCAATTCTGGCGCTGCGCCGTGGACGCTCAAAGCCACCGAAGCGATCAAGATCTATACAGACGCGAAGCTGAAGGTCGATGCGACCGCGGCGACTACTATCGCGTCTTCCTGGGTGAAGCTCGCCGAGACAGGCTCCTTCGTTGGTGAGTTCGGTGCGGACGACATCGAGTTCGTTACCGACGGCGCGCCGGCCGAAGTGGTGCGCCGTGTCTCCGCGGCCGAGGTGCGCTATTCCCGCGGCACCGAAACTGGTCTCTATCTCAAGCTTGCCGGCGCCGGCAGTATAATCCTATTGAAATGAACATCAGGTCAATCGTTTGGGGCGCGGCAGTTGGTGCCGCGATGGTTTCCTTCGCTTCAGAATTGGAGCAGGGCTTCGTCAATCCGCCGACCGAGGCGCGAGCGCGCACGTGGTGGCACTGGATGGATCGCAACATCACCAAGGAGGGCATCACCAAGGATCTCGAGGCGATGAAGCGCGCGGGACTCGGAGGCGCGACCATTCTCGACATCGCCTGTTTCGGTGACAAGTATCTCAAGGGTCCGGTGAAGACGCTTTCTCCCGAATGGTTCGACTGCGTCAATCACGCCGTCCTGGAGGCGAAGCGGCTCGGACTCGACCTTTCGGTCGCGAATTGTCCCGGTTGGTCGTCCTCGGGCGGACCTTGGATCCGCGCGCCTTACTCGATGAAGAACATCGGTTATACCGAGACCACGGTCGAGGGCGGCAAGCATGTTTCGCTCAAGCTCGAAACGCCCCATTCGCCGAAGGGATTCCTCAAAGAGGTGGCGGTGCTTGCGTTTCCCTCGATCAGTGGTGACGGCTACTCGTTCAAGGATGATGTCGTCAAGACCACGATTCATCATGACGAGAAGATGAAACTGCCGCCGGAGCCGCAGTACGTCAAGTATACGTTTGATCCGAAGGCGCTTTGGGACGGCTTGTGGTATACCGAAGTCCTCTTCAATCCTTCGCTTGCGAAGTCGCCCGAGGCGATTGACTTCGAGCTCAAGGAACCGCGCGCGATGCGCGGCGTGCGCGTCGACCTTTCCGGTCCGCCGTGGCGGAATTCCGCACGCTACAACATCTGCGTTTCCGAAGACGGCAAGACCTGGAAGCGCCACTGCACGACGTCCGTCATCGTCAATGGCGGCGGCGTCGCTACCTTCCCCGAAGTCAAGTCGCGCTTCTTCCGCATCGAGCCCAGGGACACCAAGTGGCTGCCGATCATCGGCGTACACTTCACGCCTGCAATTCGCATTCCGCAGATCGCGTTGAAGTGCTTCAACAAGCACGATACGTTTACGGCCAATCCCACCTTCTGGAAGGAGGTCATCGATTGCCCGAAGTCCGCCGCGGTCGATCCGGACAAGATAATCGACATCAGCGCGAAGATGGATGCGTCCGGAAAACTCGAGTGGGACGCTCCCGCCGGGAAGTGGACGATCATGCGCTTTTCGATGATCACCATCGGCGGAGGAAACCATCCCGCCAATCCCGAAGGGCGCGGACTCGAATGCGACAAGATGTCCAAGGCCGGTGTGGACGAGGCCTGGCGCGGCATGATGAAGCCGATCATCGATCGCGCAAACGCTTCGGGGGCTCCCGGCGTCGTCAAGTATACGCTCATCGACAGCTATGAGGTGGGGCCCCAGAACTGGACCGATCTGATGCCGCAGGAGTTCCGTGAATTGCGCGGTTACGATCTCAAGAGATACCTGCCGATCTTTTCGGGACGCTTCGTGCGCGACTCTGCGACCTCCGAACGCTTCCTCGAGGACTTCCGCCGCACGGTGTCCGATCTCTACGCGAAATACTACGGCAACTACTTCCGCGAGAAGACGAATGCGGACGGCGTGCAGTTCGAGCTCGAGCCGTACGGCGGACCGTTTGACGAACTCCTGCAGGGACGCGCGGCAGATGTGGTGATGGGCGAGTTCTGGCGCGGTGCGGCGCCCGCAATCGGCAATTCCAAGGTCGTTTCAAACGTCGGCGATATCAACGGCAAGCCCTATGTGCAGACCGAGACCTTTACCGCGGGACGTCGTGCCGCGGCGTGGACGAGCTCGCCCGCTTCCCACAAGCTTCAGGGCGACTACGCCTTTTGTGCTGGCGTCAACCGTTTCGTCTTCCACAGCTATGCCCATCAGGCCTACGAGACCACAGGTCCCGGCATCACCATGGGCATCTGGGGCTTCCACTTCAACCGTCACAACACGCTTTGGAACTACTACCGCGGCTGGCTCGATTATGTGGGACGCGCCCAGTATCTCCTGCAGCAGGGCAAGACCGTGACCGATGTGCTCTACGTCACCAAGGAGGATACTCCCGTCTCGCCGACCTTCACTCCGAAGACGCCCTACGGATTCAACAGCAATGCGATCGATGCGCGTACGTTCATGGATGGCGTCCGCTCGGTTGACGGATATGCCGAGATTCCAGGTGGCCGCCGTTATTCCGTCGTCGTCATGCCGCAGCATGAGGTCGTCTCGCCCGCGCTTTTGAAGAAGATTGACGAACTGGTTGCCGCGGGAGTCGCGGTGGTGCGCGGACCTAAGCTCGTCCGTTCGTTCGGACTCAAGGATCGCGAGGTAAGGGACGGTGAGGTGTCCGCGTTTGCGTCCCGAACCTGGCCGAAGCTCAAGGCCACGGTCGAAGAGGCGATTGCCGCGCGCGGACTCAGACCCGACTTCTCCGCGACCGGGGATAAGAACTTCATGAAGTTGCAGGCGACCTGGGAAGCGCTCCGGTGGATTCATCGCCGCACTGACGATCTCGACATCTATTTCGTGGCGAACATCCAGCGCGGCAATGATCCGCTCAGGTTCTCGGCCGCGTTCCGTGCGACGGGAGCGGTGGAGCTGTGGGATGCCGAATCGGGCAAGATGCGTCCCGCTCCGATTTGGCGCCGGAAGGGCGAGGGCACTGAAGTTGCGATGGAGCTTCCTCATGGTACGAGCGTCTTCGTCGTTTTCCGCCGCGGCGTCAGGCCGTCCGCCGAATCCTGCGGCGTCTGGCCGGGAGAGGAGGCGCCGCCGCCACCTCGCATCCGCATCGTCAAGGCGGTCTTCAGGGCGACGGACAAGTCGAAGGAGAAGGATGTCACCGAAGTGGTCCGCAAGACCCTCGTCGGCGGTGAGAGCTTCGAGCTGAAGGCGTATTCGAATGCGCTCGGCGGTGATGCCGCGCCCGGCAAGGAGAAGGAGCTTTACTGTGAATACGAGCTCGATGGTGAAATGAAGACGGCCATCGTCAAGGAGTGGAAGGTGCAAAGCATCAAGGCGCCGCTGCGCAAGAAGGCGCAGAAGATGAAGGGCGAGGTCGAGTCGCTCGATTGCTCGTCCGGCTGGCAGGTTTGCTTCCAGCCAAACCGCGGTGCTCCCGCCAAGCCGGTCGTTTTCGATTCGCTCAAGTCGCTTTCTGAAAACGCCGAGCCGGGAATCCGCTACTTCTCCGGCACCGCTGTCTATACGAAGAAGGTGACGATGCCGGCGAGCGGTGCGGACAAGTCTAAGTTCTCGACCAAGCTTGATCTCGGCGAGGTCGGTGACCTTTGCCGCGTACGGGTGAACGGACGCGATCTCGGCATTCTCTGGCACTTCCCGTTCCTCGTGGACATTACCGACGTGATCAAGAGCGGGGAGAATACGATTGAAGTTGAAGTCGCCAATCGCTGGATCAACCGCATCATCGGCGATGAGCAGGAGGATGAGGTCGGCAAGTGGTCCGACGGTGGGGCTAACGACAAGCTCCTCACGGAATTTCCTGATGGATTCGTCCAGGGTAAGCTGCCGCCGAAGCATTACGCGTTCACGACCTATCGTCCTTATCACAAGAACGATAAGCTCATGCCTTCGGGACTCATCGGCCCCGCCCGCCTGATTGTAATAGCAAAGTAATCCCCCATCTCTACTTTCTCATTTCTCATCTCTACTTTCTCATTTCTCATTTCTCATCTCTCATCTCTACTTTCTCCTCTCCAAATTTGGTATACTATCCGCGTTTATTGAAAGGAAATTGATAAATGGCTAAAGCACCCAAGAAGGGCATCAAGTGGGAGGAACTCGGATTCGGGTTCTCCGACGTCAACTGTCATATTCGTTTTACGTGGAAGGACGGCAAGTGGTCCAAGCCGAGTTACGTGAAGGATCCTTACATCACGATGCATATCGGCGCGGCGTGTCTGCATTACGGTCAGGAGTGTTTTGAGGGCATCAAGGCGTTTCGCCAGAAGAGCGGCAAGATCGTCATCTTTCGTCCCGAAGACAACGCCAAGCGCATGTTCCGCACCGCCGAGCGCACCTGCATGCCGCCGGTGCCGGTCGACATGTTCGTCAAGGCCTGCAATGACATCGTCAAGAAGAACGCCGAATTCGTGCCGCCGTACGGTACGGGTGGTTCGATGTATCTGCGTCCGCTCCTCATCGGTACGGGTCCGCAGATTGGCGTTGCCCCGGCGAAGGAATACACCTTCATGATCATGGTAATGCCGGTCGGTGCCTATTACAAGGGCGGACTCAAGCCGGTCCGTGCCGTCATTTTCGATGATTGGGACCGTGCCGCGCCTCATGGTATGGGCGACGTCAAGGTCGGTGGCAACTATGCCGCGGGCATTTTCGCTCACGAGAAGGCGAAGCGTGAGGGTTGGCCGGTTGAGCTTTATCTCGATGCGAAGTCCCACAAGTACATCGAGGAGTTCGCGACTTCTAACTTCGCGGGCATCACCAAGGACGGCAAGTACGTCACCCCTGACAGCTGTTCGGTCCTGCCTTCGATCACCAACATGTCGCTCAAGCAGTG
>DCIL01000086.1:9862-15003 GCA_002315875.1 Verrucomicrobia bacterium UBA1727
GCATCAAGGTCGAGTGCCGTCCCGTTCCCTACACCGAGATCAAGAAGTTCCAGGCCGTGGCCGCGCTCGGCACCGCCGTCGTGATCACGCCTGTTTGGGAAATCACCCGCGGCAAGCAGGTGGTGAAGATTTCCGACAAGGAGGCGGTGCATCCCGTTCTCCAGAAACTCTACGACCGCGTGCAGGGCATCCAGTACGGCACCATTGCCGACAAGCACGGCTGGTGCTACGAGGTCAAGTAATCTTTAATCACGGTGAGTCCGATCATCACAGAGCTTCTCGCCAAGCGCGGGATCGTGGGAGAGGAGGCGATTGAGGCCTTCTTGAAGCCCACGCTCGCCGCGCTTGCCAAGCCGGAGGAGCTGCCTGGGGTGGTCGAGGCGGCCGACATAATTCTCGATGCGATCTCCGGTGGAAAGGAGATCGTCGTCTTCGGTGATTACGATTGCGACGGTGTTTGTGCGACTGCGATTCTCCTGCGGGCGATTTCGGCGATTCGCGAGAACGCGGCGACCGCGTTCCTTCCCGATCGCCTGAACGAGGGCTACGGCATGAGCGACATTTCGGTTTCGCGCATGCTCAGGATGAATCCGCGCGTCTCGCTGGTGATCACGGTCGACAACGGCATCAATTCCATAGAACAGGTCGCGCGGCTTCGCGACCGCGGCGTTTCGGTGGTGGTCACCGATCATCATCTGCCGTCCCACGAGCTTGACGATTACGGTCGCGACGGCGATATGATGCTGCCCGATGCGAATGCGATCGTCAATCCCAAGGTCGAGGCGCCCGAATCGCTCAAGGATATCTGCGGCGCCTTCGTCGCGTTTCTGCTTGCGAACCGACTCGTTTCCGAGGCCAAGCGCCGCGAGATGTATTCCGGTCCGTGCGTCGGAGGTCCGCTTCTCGTCCTTGCGGGGCTCGCCACGGTGACGGACATCATGCCGCTTCTCGGCCAGAACCGCATCGTGGTCGCTGAAGCCATCCGCCGCTTCCAGACGCTGGCCCCGATCGGACTTCGCGAGCTTTACCTGCGTGCTTCGCGCAGCGGGTCCGATCGCATGACCGGTCGTGATTTCGGCTTCATGCTCGGGCCCAGGATCAATGCCGCGGGGCGCCTTGCGTCCGGCGCCGAGGCCTTGGAGCTGCTGCTTACCGAAGATGTGGACATCGCCCACGAATGTGCCCGTATCGTCAACGGCTACAATGACGAACGCAAGAAGATCGAGCAACGGATGAGTGACGAGGCCGCGGAAAAGATTATTCCGGGGGCCGCGGCGCAGGTCATCGACCTTCCGAACGGACATCCCGGTGTCGCCGGCATCGTTGCCGCGCGCGTCATGGAAAAGCTCGGCGGAACCGTTCCCGTGTGCGTGATCGCAGGCGGTCACGGCAGTGCGCGTTCTCCCGCTCATATCAACATCCGCGATGCCTTCGTTGCCTGCGCCGATACGCTCGAGCGCTATGGCGGGCACGCCGCGGCCGGTGGTTTTTCGGTCAAGTACGGGCTTACGGACCGCTTCCGCGGCATGCTTTGCGGATATTGCGCGGCGTTCAAGCAGGACGGCGAAGAGAAGCCGACGGAGCATCTTCCCGAATTCTGGATCGAACCCAATGATGTCACGCTCGCGCTTGCCGAGGAGATCCGCGCGCTCGAACCGTTCGGCGAAGCGAATCGCGAACCCGAGTTCGGCTTCCGCAATGCCACGATTTCCGAAGCGCGCGCGCTTGGCCAGGAAGGGCGTCATCTCCTGATTCAGGTCAACGGACTTAAGGCGATCTGGTGGGGACACGCCGAGGAAATTGAGCGCATCCGCGCCCGCGGAACTGCCGCGACCTGGAACATTACCTTTACTATCGAAGTCAATGACTATCAGGAACGGCATGCCGAACTCCGCGTGACTTCGATTTCCGAAGCTCTGGCTTAAGGAAAATCCCGATGACGAAAATCGATGAAAAATGGGCGATGACGGCGGAGACCGTCGGCAACGACGGACTTTCCGTAATCATGCCGCTCTACCATCTCGCCGCGCAAGCTGAGAAGAATCTGCTTGATGTTGCCGATCTTTTCGAGCGCCACGGTGTCAAGACCGAACTCGTGCCGGTCGATGACGGTAGCGGTGATGGTACCGACGAAGTGCTCGCGCGTTTCTCGGGCAGCGAATTCCGCGGCGAAGATAGGCGCGCTTTTTCGCACGTCACCTTCAATCCCGTCGTCTGTCGCAAGAACGGTGGCAAGGGCGCGGCGCTTCGTGCCGGCTTCGTCGCGTCCACCGGCCGCTACGTGATGCTTCTCGACGGCGATCTCGACATCCATCCCAAACAGACGCCGTACTTCTTCGAGGAGATGGTCGTCAAGGCGGCGGACATCGTGGTCGGCTCGAAGCGTCATCCGCGCTCCGTCGTGCAGTATCCCTGGCACCGCCGCATCGTGTCCGCCTGCTACTTCACCTTCGTACGGATGTTCTTCGGACTCAAGGTGACCGACACTCAGACCGGGATGAAGCTCTTCAAGCGTGATGTGCTCGGCTATGCGCTCGAACGCATGCTGGTGAAGACCTACGCTTTTGATCTTGAGCTCCTTTCGATCGCGGTGCAGCGCGGTGCGAAGCTCGCCGAGGCGCCGGTGGTGATCAAGTTCGGCGAGAAGTTCGGTGCGCTAAAGACGAATACCGTCTATTCGATGCTGATGGATACGCTCGCGGTCTTCTACCGCCTGCGCATTCTCGACTACTACCGCAAGTGTCTCGTACCTAAACCGCTCGATCACGATCCGCTCGTGTCGATAGTGATTGCCTGTCCCGGTTCGAGCTGGATGCTGGACGAGTGTCTCGCGGCGATTCGCGAGCAGAGCTACGAGAATTGGGAAGTGATCGTTCTTCCGGATGAGAAAATCGAAGCAGGAAGTGCGAGTGACGGCAGAATTCGCTTCGTTTCGACGGGGAAGGTTAGACCTGCGGAGAAGCGCAATGTCGGCATTCGCGAAGCGAAGGGCGAGATTGTCGCGTTCATCGATGACGACGCTTATCCTGACAGTCACTGGCTCGAGTATGCGGTCAAGTATTTTGGCGATCGCGATATCGGTGCGGTGGGAGGTCCCGGTGTGACTCCGCCCGGAGACAAGGCGATGGCATATCTCGGCGGCCGCGTCTACGACAACTATCTCGTGTCCGGCAATTACCATTATCGCTATCGTGCCGGAGGCGTGAGGATGGATGTCGAGGACTATCCGAGCTGCAATCTCTTCGTGCGCCGCGATGTGCTGGAGAAGATCGGCGGTTACCGTACCGATTTCTGGCCGGGCGAGGATACGCTTCTCTGCAAGGATATCATCGACAATTGGAAGCGCATCGTCTACGATCCGTGGGTGATCGTCTTCCATCACCGCCGCAAGCTCTTCGGCGCGCATCTGCGCCAGCTCGGACGCTACGGCTTCCATCGCGGATACTTCTGCAAACGCTTCCCGTCCAATTCTCTGCGCCTGAGCTATTTCATTCCGACGCTCTTTGATATCTATCTCGCGTTCCTCGCAATCGTCGGCATCCTCTCGAAGACCGAGTTTAGGATGACGCTTCACCGTTGGGGCGGATATCTTCCGCTCTGGATCTATCTCGTCGCGGTGGCGCTTACGACCTTCTCGATGAAGCCCCATCATTGGATCGTCACGTTCTTCGGAGTTGTCGCTAGCCACGTCTGGTACGGCATTCAGTTCATTCGCGGACTCTGTGCCAAGAAGGCCCCGTGCGAATATATCGGAAAGGATCATGCAAATGGATCTGAAGATGGCGTTGCCATGGTTTAGTTGTCTCATTGCCGGATATCTCATCGGCTCCATTCCGTTCGGATATCTCATCGGCAGGGCGCGCGGCGTTGACGTAAGGACCGTCGGCTCCAAGAACATCGGTGCGACCAATGTCTATCGCACGGTTGGCAAGAAGTGGGGTTTCCTCGCGTTCTTCTGTGACTTCCTCAAGGGCTTCGCGCCGACGTTTCTCGTGGTTTCGTATTACGGAGCCAACGAGCTTGCGGTCGCGACCGGACTCGCCTGCGTGGTCGGTCACACTCTCACCTGTTTCATGAGGTTCAAGGGCGGTAAGGGTGTCGCTACCGCGTTCGGAATGCTGGTTGCGCTTTGTCCCGCCCTCGTCGGTCTCGCTTTCCTCCTGTTCGTGGTGACGGTCTGGCTTTCGCATTACATCTCGCTCGGCAGCTGTCTTGCCGCGTCCGCGATGGCAATCGCCATCTGGTTCGACTGGCCATATCACTATGTACTCGCGCTCAAGATCGTGATGACGCTTCTCGGCGTCTTCATCGTCTATCGCCACCGTTCTAACATCGTCCGCCTCCTCCACGGTTGCGAGAATAAGATATACTGATCAGAGGACGCCCGCGTACACATCGGTGAGAACGCCGATACATCAAAGGCGAATACGGATTACCTTCGTCTGCGCCACTTCCGCCGTCCGATTGACGCATTTGACAGCAAAGGGACTGTTTTGATATAATATGCGCCAATTTCTGCGACTGTCTCAGGAGGTTATCCCTGTCGCGGGGGCTCTCGAGTGAGAGCTTGTGCTGCGGCACGACATGGCCTCCCGGTTTGCGGATAATCATACGAAAGAACAGTACAAATGAAGATCGATAAGGCCGCCATTAAGAATGAATTCCAGCGTCACGAGCGTGATACGGGCTCGAGCGAGGTTCAGATCGCCATTCTCACCAGCGAGATCAAGGCGCTCACCGAGCATCTCAAGGCCAACAAGAAGGATACCAGCTCGCGCTACGGCCTGCTGCGCAAGGTTCAGAACCGCCGCAACCTCCTCGACTACCTGAAGCGTGAAGACGAGGCGAAGTACGCTGAGCTCATCAAGAAGCTGGGTATTAGGCGCTAACGCGCAGTTCGAGTCAAGAGTTCGAGAGCGAGAGCGGACATAAGAGTTTTATCTACCATTCTCGAACTCCAACTCAAAACTCGAGCTTCTGCCTACGATTTACCAACGAGCAAGTAAAAGAAAAGCAAAATAGGAAAACACCAATGGAAGGTGCAAAGCAGTTCAAGGTCAACATCGCGGGGACGGACCTCGTGATTGAGACCGGGCTCCTGGCCATGCAGGCCGCGGGGGCCGTCGCCGTCAGTTACGGCG
>DCIL01000086.1:15144-15329 GCA_002315875.1 Verrucomicrobia bacterium UBA1727
CCCGGGCGGCTTCTTCAAGCGCGAGCAGCGTCCGACCTCGAAGGAGATCCTGACGGCGCGCATGTGCGATCGTCCGATCCGTCCGCTCTTCCCTGACGGTTACTACAACGACGTCCAGGTCAACGGCACGCTCATCCAGTGCGATGGCACGCGCGAGGCCGACTTCCTCGCGGTGAACGCGGCTT
>DCIL01000086.1:15482-15722 GCA_002315875.1 Verrucomicrobia bacterium UBA1727
TCAAGGGCAAGTTCCTCATGATGGAAGGCAGTGCTTCCGAGATTACCGATGAGGATTTCATCGCGGCTTTGAAGCGTGCTCATGAGGAAGTCGAGAAGATCATCGACCTCCAGATCGAGATGCGCCGTGCGCTTGGGCTCCCCGACAAGGTGATCGCCGATGTCCCGCAGCCGCAGGATCAGATGGACTTCGTCCGCAAAGAAGGTGGCGAGGCCCTCGCGGCGGCGCTCCTCATCAAGG
>DCIL01000091.1:0-5157 GCA_002315875.1 Verrucomicrobia bacterium UBA1727
CGCAAGACGTCCATTTCACTTACATAAAACGACTTCGCCCTTATTTCATCGGGACGGAATCGCTACTGGTCGCTGAAAAATCGTGAAACTCCAGGTCAGATTCTGGCAAATCCATCGTATATACGATAAAGCACAAATTTACGATCCAAATCCCATGAAATTCAGACGCGCGCGATTTTTAGCCAAGATTCTGACCTCTACTCCAGACGTCTTGATCGCCTACACACCGCTCTTGATTGTCCTGACCGCAATCAGCGTTGCCATCCCGTTCGTTTCGGGACAACTCATCAATGCCCTGGCGTATCGTCAATCGCCGTACCTCGCCTTCCTGTTCCTCGCCGCTCTTCGTCTTCTGCAGACCATACTCACCCCTCGCCTTCAGCAGTGGATATGCTCAAGGTCCCGCAAGCTCGAGACCGACCTCCAGTACAAGGTGCTTGACGCGACCATGAACCTTTCCCCTTCGCGTCTCAGCGAAACCGACAACGGAAGCATCGTCGCCAAACTGACTCGAGACACGTATGCCATCGGTTGCTTTGTCCGTGAAACCTATCCCCGCATTCTCCAGGCAACGGTAATCATGATTTCTGCCGGCCTGGCTCTCTTCTCACGCTCGACCGTTCTTGCCATTTCCTTCGTGGTCTTCTTCCCTATGGCGGTCCTACTCTTCTCGCCGTTCGCTAAACGCTTTGCCGACAACTCCCACCGTGTAAGGAAACAAAGCGACATCTCGTTCAACTCCCTGTTTGAGTTCGTTCAGATTCTTCCTCTTCTGAAAGCATTCGATGCGGAACGCCGCTTCGCCGACGCACCGAAAAAGGCGCTTGGAGAACTCAAGGAAAGCAACCATCAAACCGATGCGCTGTCCGTTCGTTTCGGATGGCTCCTCGGCACTCTCCTCGGACTCGGCGAAATTGCCGTCCTCGGCATTGCCAGTGCGCTCGCGATAAAAGGAAAGATACCTGTCGGTGACGTCGTACTCTATCAGATGCTCTTCATCACGTCCCTGCAATCGATACAGGGCGTTGTGAGCCTCATTCCGGGACTTGCCGCCATCCGTGAAGGAGTGGACTCACTGCTTGAGGCCTTCGAACTCCAACCACATCAATCCGGCACCATCCGCATTGAAACAGTCGAGCGCCTATGTTTCGAGCACGTTTCCTTCGCGTACCGGAATTCTCCCGGCCTGCAAGTCATCAGAAACTTCTCCGCGGTCTTTTCATCCGGATCCGTCATCGGACTTACCGGAACAAACGGCGCCGGCAAATCCACCTTGCTGAAGCTTGCCGTCAATGCCCTTGAACCGCAAGAAGGCAAGATAAGCATTAACGGACATGCCTTTTCGGAAATAGACAACAATGCCTTCCGTCACCGCATCGATATCGTATGCCAGGACAATCCGCTCATTCCCGGCACCATCAGGGACAACATCACGCTCCGCGATCCTTCCTTCTCGGATGAAGCAATCGCCTCGTCACTGGTCCTGAGCGGATTCGATGACATCGTCAAACGACTTCCGAACGGACTCGACACCGTCATCGGCAATTCAGTGCGCAACCTCTCCGGCGGAGAACGGCAGCGCCTTGCCATCGCCCGCGCCATGATCCGCAACCCGATGATTCTGATTCTTGACGAGGCGACCAATCATCTGGATGCTAAATCTCGAGAAAATCTCACGAATATCATTCCAAAGTTAAGCGTTGGACGACTCGTCTTCATAGCTGGACACGATCCGGAACTCAACAAAATCTGCGATATGAAAATTTCTTGTCAGATATTTTAACAAGGGTTCGTATATCATTGTGCGGTGGACTAGTGTCCACTGCACTTGGTTAACCAAAAACACGAAAGGAAACAACAAAAATGACACCTAGCGACATAGCGACTAACGTGTCGACGGTTCAGAACTTCGGCTCTGTCAACCTGTCGACGAGTTTCACCACAACCTTAAACAGGACTGACGACGCAAACACCTGGGACTGAAACTACAATAATCCATAACCAAGAGGTGGCGGATACACGCCACCTCTATCTCTTGACAATGGATATTCTCAGATGATCTTAATCTGCACATGCAGCCAGGACGGCACGACTGACCTTCTCACCCCCCATCTGAAGGACAGCTCCATATTCAGATTCAACATTGACAAGCCAGAGAACTACACTTGGGATTTCTTTCAGCACGGTTTCACAATTTTTGACCGCAACAGCGGAATCTCAATTGACAACCACCTGATATCCTCCTTCTACCAGCGCAAGCCGATCCATATAAACGCTATTGACGTTCCAAAGGATGGTTGTCTAGAGGACTGGCGCCGACAAGAAACCGATGCACTTTGGGAAGACTTTTATCACGAATGCGAACAAAACGGATTATCGGCGCTGATTCACAGCAGGTCCGGAAAATACGGCAAACTACGGCAACTGCTTGTCGCCGACCACTATTTCAAGGTCGCCGAATGGCATATGTTTCACGGCGAATTACCAGAGGGAATGCATCACGGGAAATGGGTAGCGAAATCACTAACCGGAACACCGATTGGCAAAGGCAAAGTATTTTTCGTCAAAGAAGTGAACCCCATCAAACTTGACCTATCGTACCCATGGTTCCTTCAAAAGATGATTGACGGCGAAGACGAGGTTACGGTTGTGTACGTGAATGGACGGCTCTTCGCATATCGCTATCCACGGTCGGCCATCCGAGCATCTGAAGACGTGCGAATGGCAACCATCGAAAACCGCTCTCACTGGATGCCCTGCAGCCTCTCCGCCGCCGAACAGTCTTCAATCCGCGGATTCATGGCGGAGACCGGCTATCGTTTCGGACGTTTCGACTTCATCCGCAAGGACGGCGAACTCTGGTTTCTCGAACTCAATCCGAACGGACAGTGGGCATGGCTCGACAGTGAAAACGAGGATGGGCTCATTTCCGCCATCGCCGAGGAAATCATCTCCGAGGATGACCGTCATCGTCGAATGCTTCTCTCTAAACATTGAACATTCGCCATTGATTCATCGCCCGGAGATTATGCTATAATACGGACAATGAATCAACAACCGACATGCGGCGTATGGAAGCTCGAACGTGAAATCGGGCGCGGAGCGTACGGAATCGTATACTCAGCACACGGTCCGGACGGGAAAGCCGCAGCGGTGAAACTATGCCGGCGGGAATCAATTTCTCCTGACCGTTACGCCTGCGAATTGCGCGGAGCCCGACTCTATCAGACGATTTCCGCGGACACCGGACTTCTGCGCCTCTTGGATGTCAAGGAATGCGATTGGGGATTCTACAGCGTGATGGAACTCGCCGATGATGAGTTCGGTAACCGTCCTGGGGAATGCGGCGAATACCGTCCGAAGACCCTCTCGAGAATCATTTCAGGCGAAAAGGCCCTTCCCCTGCCAGAGTCCATTAAACTCGGCATTGCCCTCGCACAAGGACTGGTGACATTGCAACGCCACCATCTTCTACATCGCGACATCAAACCTGGCAACGTCATCTATGTCCGTGGCAAGCCCGTCCTTTCCGACTTTGGTCTTTTGATCGAGGAAGTTGAGGCCGTATCCCTTGTCGGCACGCCAGGTTACGTACCGCCGGAGAACTTTACCGATTCAAGCAGTGACGTCTACAGTCTCGGACTTACCTTGAAAGCCGCGAGTTTCGGACGCTCGATTGACGAAATCGGTCTCGGACCTACTTTGGAAGCCGACACCGCTCATCCGCTTTTCCCGGCATGGTGGCGAATCCTCAACAAGGCGACGCATCCGGACCAGAATCGACGCTACCATTCGGCCAAGGCCCTTCTGAACGACCTCAAGGCACTGCATCTGAAGGCGATCCTTACGAGATTTTCTTCGATCAAGCTTCCTGCGATCATCTTCATAACCTTGGCGTTGGCCATTGCAATAGGTTCCCTTCTCTTTTCCTATAAATTGAAATCGAGTTCTCGGAATGCAGCTTCACAAGCCATCCAGCTGAATACGAAATTCAAGGAAGTCCAGCAGAAGATCATTAACGATCTGGACCATATCAACGAATAGCTGAAGTAGCAGCAATGAACTATAAAAGTTATCACGACGCAACCACCCGCTCAAGCGTTCTCAAGGCCGTGGCGAACACCGAAGACGCGGTCGCCTGGGGAAGATTCTTCGATCTCTACGCCGGCTTCGTCTTCTCCATTGCCCGCAGCAAGGGACTGTCAGCCGAAGATGCCGATGACGTTGTCCAGAACGTCTTTATCGATCTCTCCCGGAAGATGCCGTCATTCACCTACGACCGCACGAAAGGTCACTTCCGATCCTACTTGCTCGAACTCGTCAATTGGCGAATAATCGACAAGCTGAAATCGGGTAAACGAGAAACCGAACTCAAGGAATCATTTAGCGAAAGCGAAAAAACGAATCCCCGTGGCGGAAACGACGCCGCCGTCATCGAACGCATTTGGCAGTCCGCAGCGCTGAACGAAGCCCTGCGCCGCCTGGAGCCCGACGTCAACCCCGATCACTTCGCGGCCTTCGTCGAAAGCACTGTCGAAGGCATCGATACCGAGACCGTGATGAAATTGCACGGCATCACGAGAGACAACCTCTATCAGATCCGCGCACGTCTCACCACTAAACTGAAACCGCTGATTGAGTCCGTTCTTAAGGAAATGGACCGCAAATAACGCGGCTTCCAAAACAATGACGAAAGCGCCGTCCGGAGGACCGGGCGGCGCTTCTGTTGACCTTGAAAGTCGAACGGAGATTATTCCGCCGCGACTCCCTCGTCGATGATGGTGATCTTGAACTTGGTGGTGACACCATGTCCGAGATCGATCACCGGCTCGTAGGTTCCGACTTCCTTGAGCGAGTCGTCGAGCTCGATCTGACCGCGCTCGAGCTTGACACCGCGATTGGCCTCGATGGCCGCGAGGATGTCGGTGACGCCGACGGAGCCGTAGAGCTTCGTGCCGTCCGTCGTGTGGGCGGAAACGGTGATCTCGAGCTTCTCCAGCTTCTTGGCGAGTTCGAGCGACGCCTTCTTCTCCTCGGCGGCGCGGGCAGCACGCTCGGCCTCGAGCTTCTTGAGACGACGCTTGGCCGCCTCGGTGGCGACCGCCGCAAGACCCTTCGGGAAGAGGCAGTTACGGGCGTAGCCGGGGGCGACCTTGA
>DCIL01000091.1:5295-5471 GCA_002315875.1 Verrucomicrobia bacterium UBA1727
GCCCTGGCGGATCTGACGCTGCTGCTGGGAGGTGACTCCCGTGATGCGAGCAGGCAGAATCTTGCCGTAGTCGGTGATGTAGTACTTCAGCGTCTCGATGTCGTTGACGTCGATCGAATCGGTCTTACGAAGCGGCGGACGCTTGCGCGCCGCGAATTCCTCGCCGGCCGAGCTGT
>DCIL01000091.1:5505-17916 GCA_002315875.1 Verrucomicrobia bacterium UBA1727
GAAAGCCATTTTGGTTTTCCTTGTTTAGATTGTTTGTTGTCTTCGAAAAGGTTCGTTCGAGCTTCCTCAAAACGGAATATCGTCGGATTCGGCCTCGGGCATGGACGCCGCGACCGGCTCAGCCGCCTTGGGACCGCCGTTGAGACGATCTCCCTGCGGAATGAACTTGATCGTGGAAGCCCTCACCTTCAGCTTCTGGTGCTTGACGCCGTCCTTCTCCCAGTTGTCCATCTGAAGACGGCCCTCGACCAGGATGCTGCGACCCTTGGTCAGGTACTGCCCGCAAAGCTCGGCCAGCTTGTCCCACGCGTCGACATCGACGAACACGGGAAAGTCCTGAACGTTGCCGTTGCGATCTCGCCGGCGCTCGTTGACCGCAAGACCGAGACGCGCGACCTTCATTCCGGTCGCACCGGTCGCGCGGACATCCGGGTCGCGCGTGAGATTCCCCATCAGGATGACTTTATTGAACGACGCCATGGCCAGTTACCCCTCGATCTTGGCAGCAAGCGCCGCAGCCGCAGCCGCGTCCTTGCGGGCCTGATAGTCGGCACGCTCCTGACGCTCCTGCGCGATCATCGCCTCACGACGCTCGTCGACGGCGAGAATCTGAACGCGGAAGACCTCTTCCACGAGCGCATAGCGGTTGACGAGCTCTTCGACCTTGGACGGATCGAGCTCGATGCGGACCTTGACGTAGACGCCGCCGTCGCGCTTCTTCATGGGGCGCGAGAACTGACGCTTGCCGAGCTCCACCTTCTCGATGACATTGCCGCCGAGACGGGTCACTTCCGCAAGGGCCTTTTCGAGGTTGGCTTCGAGGACGTCGTTCTTCGCAACGCCGACGAAGATGTAAAGTGCATCGTACTTCTTCATTACTTCTTCTCCTCCTTCTTAGCAGCAGCATCGGCCGCAGGAGCTTCCTCCTTGCCCTTCTTGATGACATCAGGCGCCGCAGCCGCCTCACCCTCACCAGGCTTGGCACCGGCAGCCGGAACATCGTCCGGAGCCTTCACCACCGCGAGCGCGAGCTCGCCGCGCGTAACGACCGTGAACTTGGGATCAAGCTTGAGATCGCGGACGAACATCGTCTGATCGAGATCGAGAGCGCTGACGTCAACGTCAAACTTCTCGGGAATGTCAGTCGGCAGCACATCGATGTCGATCGAACGGAGAACCTGCTCGAGAACGCCGCCGCCGAGCTTGACGCCCTTGGCTTCGCCGATGAGGTACACGGGAACCGTGATGCGCACCTTCTGGGACAGCGAGACCTCGCTGAAATCCACGTGAATGGGAGTGCCCTTAAGGACGTCGTTCTGCATTTCACGCAGAAGCGCCGGGACCTCGGCACCGTTAATATCGAGCGAGACGAGAACCTGCTTGCCAGTCCTGCCACGCATCGCCATCATGAAGGCGTGCTCGTCGAACTTGATGAGTTCCGTGCCGCCCTTGTTCATCTTCATCACCGAACCGGGAATCTTACCCGTGCGGCGAAGACGACGGACAGCTCCAGTACCCTGCTCGGTACGGGCTTCCGCCAAGATCTTGATCTGATCCATCTTTACCCTTTTTTGGTCATTTTCGCGATACTCTCGCGCACGCGCGCTACACTCTCACGAACAAATTTGGGACGAAGTATACCAAACCGGCCGTTTTCAGTCAAGTAGCCTGACGTTTACAGCGTCGCCAGCGGTTGGTTTACCGGCATCTTTGCGCAGCGAATAGGCCGCTTTATCGTCAAAGACGACCTTGTTGTTGCGGAGGATGACCCCATCGCCGTTGTAAGCGTGAACGAGGACACCGCGCGGATTGACGAAGGTATTGCCCTCCACGAGGAGCGAACCCACTACCTTGCCATACGGCTTGGCGTCAAGCGCACCCTTCGCCGCCACCATCTCTTCATACTGCTTGCGCAGCTTCTCGTCGGGTATGAGCGCCACCCGCGACTCCGGCCAACCCTTGTGGCTGGGAAGACGCAACCCCATGAAGATCTGCGACGAAACCCCCTCGACCATGTAGAAGTCGGCACAGTTCTCGAACGTGCAGCCGCGCACCACGATGTTCGTCGCCCCCATTCCCTCGCACCACACGTTCGGCGTGTAGCAGGTCTGGAAACGCAAGGGCGAGCCAATGAACGAATCGAACCGACAGCCCTCAAGCGTGACGTTGTTCGCAAGAATCAGATTGCGCGCCCACGCCGCATGATGGAAACGACAATTGCGGAAGAGTAGATTGTCCGTCGAATACTCGCGATCGTAGACCACGAAGAAGCGTCCCGATTGCGAAGGGAGCGGACGATCCACGGTGATGACATTGCCCGTGACGGACACGACCTCGCCCATCCAGCCCGTCGGCTCGTACGTCTCCTGACGAAGCTCGATGCGATGTCCCGCCTCGGTCGCGAAATACCGCGCCCCGAGCCGGTTGACGATGAGAAGATCCCTCTCTCCCTCGCGGCGCGCGATGGTCGAACAATCGTGAAAGTTGATGCAATCGTCGTTGTTTCGCGTCCATTCGCAGTCGACAAACGACATGTGTCCGCGCGAACGACCGCAATGCGTACCGTCCGAAGTGGAGGTGTAGGGGCGCGGACCAAACCAGCCGACGTCGGCCGCTCGCGCCTCGGCCTCGGTCGGAGGCGCCAGACGGAAGCCCTCGAGCGAGAGATACTCAAGTCCATCGCCAATGCCAAGACCATGTCCGCGGCAGCTCCAGAGCCGCACATTGCTGAGCGTCAGATGCTTGCTGGCACTGAGGTTGATGCCGCTCATGCCGTAATAGAAATGGCAGATATTGTACGTCTCGCCGACCTTGAAGCCGGAACAGACGCTGCGGTTAAGTCCCTTACGGAACCGAAGCGCCTCGTCGGCACCATGCGGACGATTCGGCTGCGCGACCCAAACCCAGACGCGCAAGGTGTCGGGCGCGATCCATTCGTTCTTGCTGCCGAAGGCGCCGCCACGCGTCTCGCAATAGACACGAACGCCGCGCCCGTCCATCCGCGCGCCCGAAAGATCATCGCTCATCGGCTGGATGAGCTGCACCGGCACTGGATCGGGATAAAGCGGATACCGCTCGTGGCCGACGAGCTTGAAATCGACGTACGATTCGCCATCCACCTCCGCCTTCACATTCGCAACTCGCGCGAAGAAGCCGAGCGGATGACGCTTCCAGTCCCAATCGCAGACGAGATCCTTCACGTGCGTGCGCGTGCAGTCCCTCACCTGCACACTCGGTCCCGAACCGACCGCATACTCCCCTTCCTTCGCATCCCAATCGCCGGGAAACTTCCGCCAGAACACCAGCACCGCACCCTTGCCGTCGAGCGTGAAGTCGGATAGTCCCGAAAGCTCGATGCCCTTGGGACCAAAACACTTGTACGTTCCCGGCTCCAGCACTAACCGCGAGGCCTTGCGCGCCTTGCACTCCGCCAGTGCCCGATTGATCGCCGCGGCATTATCCTCATTGGAAACGGAAAATCCGTAATCCGCCGCGTACAGCACCGCTCCATGCGATTTGCGCGGCAGTTCGACCTTGAACTCGGCGCATCCCGTCGGCTCCGAATTCTTAACTGCCGCGCGGCGCTTGAAGACGAGCGTGGTGACCGACCAGGTGCCGTAGGGTAGCGGCAAATGCTTGTACTCACCCTGACACTTCACATAAAGCGAAGGACGCGGCTCCCAGTTGACGCCCTGCTTGACACTATGGCCTTCGGACGCAACCACGAGCACGTACTCGCCGTCGGGATTCCTGAAGAGCATCGAGTTCGTGCCGTTGAAATCACCCTTCGCGCGCAACACCTTCGCTCCGCTCTTCACGAAAGGACCGATGTGACGGAAGACGTGATACTGAGAGGACGGCGTCAGCTCGCAGACCTCGTCATCGACGGTGACCAGTCCCATGCAAAGATGCGGACCCGTAAGCGGCATGCCGTTCTCATCGAGACAGAGATTCCATCCCGTGAACGCCTCGCATCCGTTCTCGAACGCATCCCTCATCTTCTTCGCCCACCAGTATTCGGTGCGCTTCTTGTCGTGCTGGGCTGGCCCCATCTCGGTGTGGTAGAAAGGAATCTGAGGGAACTCCTTTTTGAGCTTCCACATCTTCTCCTCGCCCGGCGCATACGAATGCCAGGCAATGCCGGTAAGCACCTTGACGAGGTCCTGATCCTTAAGCTGCTCCTTGAGCCGCTTGTCCGCCCCGTGATAATCCCAGTCCCAAAGCCACACCCCGGTCTTGCGTCCCTCGGCCTTGAGCTTCGCATGCAGCAGCTTCGCCACCTTCGCCTCCTGCTCGGCGGAGAAGATGCAGCTCGGATAACTCCCGTGCGTGGAAAGCGCCGCCTCGTTCTGCGCAGTCACCGCGCCAACGTCGATGCCGCGCTTGGACATCTCGCGCACATACGCGGCGAGATAGTTCGCATACGCCTCCTCCATCCCGTCCTTGAAGTGTCCGTCCACGAAGTTGCCGGTCGTCTTCATCCAGCTCGGCGGCGACCACGGCGCGGCGAAGAAGAATACATCCTGGTTGACCGCCTTGATCGCCTTCGCCATCGGCACGACCCAGTTGTCATCGCGTGACAAGTCGAAATGCTTCATCTCAACATCGCCCGCCGTCTCGTTGTAATTGTAGAGCGCGGTCGCATAGTCGCTCGAGCCGATGTTGAGCCGCACGCGCTTGAGTCCCGCGCCCTTGGTCGGCGAGAAGACCATCTCGAGGAGCGCCTCGCGGCGTTCGGCCGACAGATGGTCGAGCATCCATGCCGAAGCGTCGGTGAGCGAGACGCCGAGTCCCTCGAAGCTGCCGCGCACCTCCGCGTTGTCCACATCGATCGCAACACGATTGGTGTAGGCGTGAGGCGTGAACGGAGTAGTCAGCACCTCATGAAAAGGCAGGCGCTCCGTCGTCTGATAGACGGACACCTCGAAGTTGCCTTCACCAGGCAGATAGGTAAGCGCGAGCGCGGCGGCGATTAGGGATGAGAGCATAGATATTCCTCTACTTCCTTGCGGGTGGGACAAGCCGGGGGACGTCCCGAAACGCCGCGGCACTTGATTGCGGACACCGCCGAGCCGAAGCGCTGGCAGGCGAGCAGGTCACCGCCTTCGGTGTACTTGATGGCGAAGCCGACATGGAAGAGATCGCCGCAGCCGGTCGTGTCCACGACCTTCTCGACATGGAAGGCGGGACACTTCACGAGCGTCTTGCCATCGAACGCCATCGAGCCGCGCACACCCATCGTAGCTCCGCAGACCTTCGGACGATACTTCTCGTAAAGCTTGCGCACCGCGGCCTCGACTTCGGCCTCTTCGTATCCGTCGGTGATGAGCTTATCCTTACCTGCCGCGACCGAGACGGCGAACTCGCCGGAGCAGATCAGAAGATCGGCAAGCGGCAGCAACTCGTCCATACCGTCCCGAATCGTGCCCGCGTCATACATGATCGTCACGCCGGCCTTCTTCGCGATCTTCGCCGCGGCAATCGCGCCGGCGGCATTGTGTCCGTCAAGATGCAGCACCTTCGCGTTTTCGATGAGCGAGACGATCTCGGCATTGCCTTCGATCTCCGCGGCAGAAAGCTCGGTGAGCCCTTCGCGTGTCCACGCACACGAGCGGTTGCCGGTCGCCTCCTCGATCCAGAGATAGGCGATGGCGGACGACGCGCCCTTCCGCACGACGATGTGATCGGTGACAACGCCTTCGCGCTTGAACTCATCGAGAATCATCTTGCCGTCCGCATCGTCCCCGACCGTGCCGAGAAACGCCGCGTTGCCGGCGATGGTCGCGTAGCCGGCCGTGGCATTGCCAGCGGGACCGCCGCCGAGAATCTTATGCGAAAGCATCTTCACCTTCGTGTCCATCGGAATGAACGGCAGCACCGCCAGATGATCGTTGGACACAAACCCCAAACCTACATAATCAATTTTCATATCGGTATTATACCATATATTCACATGCACTACGTATCTCACGAAATTGCAATTCGGCCTCGGCACGAGAAAAACGATAGTATTCAGCATCCTTGATCGGATCGCCGAGATCAAGCGCGTGCTCTCCGCCATGCTGACTCGGATTGACATCAAACATCGGAGCAAGCCGCCAACCTTTGGACGTCAAAAGGAACCCGTGATTGCGCAAGTGATCGTCGGTATTGCCGACAAACAACGAAAACACCATCCGCCGCCAGAGTTCTCGCAAATCAACTTCTGGCGCGATGCTGTTCTGTGAAAGCCACTCAGCGATATCAAGATAACTGTAATCTCCCTTTCCATCGACCGCCCCCAGCATTGTCATCGCGGAAGCGTAATGAATTCGCCTTGCACCATCCCGGTCAAACCGTTTTGAAAAAAAAGTAGTTCCAGTATTGGACAGCTTCCTATAGGTGGTCTCCGGCACATTCAGCTTCAGTTTGCGCGCGAGGACACTTGTCTCATACTCAAGCCGTCCGACATCGCGGTCATCATTGGCGGACGGAAACTTGGCAATCCACAATCCACCATCCGGCGCGGTTACATTCGCTTTTGGACGCGCACCCCCAAGCGAAGATCCTGGACGTAGCAGATCCTTCAACCAACGGTCCTCGTCGCCAGTATCATCCGCATCAATGTGCCTTGCAGACTCTTCCAGTCTACGAAGGGTCGTCCACGGCGGTGCGGCATCACCGAGATCCTCGGCAACAAAGGGACCGTCGATCTTCTCTTTAATTCTCAATGCACCCTGTCGTGTTAAATCGCAGACGCCCAACACAAAGTCGCTCTCAAGTAGCGTGCGCTTCTCTCTTCGCTTAATAAGCTTGCGCCCCCATCTGTCCGGTGCGACATCGGCAAGAAAACCGAACAGACCAGGAACTTGCGGAAACTGTGGACCCTGAACCGGTAGAATCGCCGGATCAAGCATCGGCAATTCTTCTCTCAAATATCGTGGGTCATATTCAAACATGTATGTCTCATGACCACGCACGTTATCAATTGTCAGTGTGCCAATCAAATTATCTGCAAAATATAAATACACAGATCTTTTCATAGCGCGGCATCCTGAATATCTCGGCCAAGCACATCATTCGAGGCAATTGCCGCAAGGTCATCAAGAAAACCAAGGCAAGCAATGACGGCCACATAGTTAGCCATCGACACTTGCGCTTCTCCACGTTCCAACGACCGCAATGTCATCAACGACATATTCGCACGCTCTGCCATCATTCGCGAGGTAATCTTACGGCGTTTCCGCGCTAACCTTAAGCTTTCACCTAATGTTTTCAGCGCCTTTTGCGCCTTTGGATATATTACATTATGACGTTTCATTAGCACATTGATTTTAAAAGTGCCAATATTATAGCACTTTTCTATATGATGGTCAACCGCAGGTCACTTCGTGACACGCAGAGTTGCGGCCGATTCTTTTGCCTTCGCCCCGCGGGATACCGCGGACGGCAAAAGCAATCGCCCGCACTTTGTGTCAGATTCGATACGCGAACCTTGCGCAAGCGATCTTCGCCGTCCCGCTATTGCGGGGGCGAAGGCGAAGTCGGTTGCGCAAAATTCTGCGTATGCCGAAGGCATCTGCGGTAAAAGTTCCAAAGTCAAATATATAGTTCCCAAAACAAACACGGAAGCTCGGTGAGGAGCTTCCGTGATGTTGCGGCAGCGAACTGCCGAGCTGTATGATCAATACCTTACGCCTTCTTCGCGCGCTTGCGCTTGAGCCCGAGCAACGCCGCGCCAACGAGCATCAGCACCGCCGAATTCGGCTCAGGAATGCCAAAGTTCGTGGCAGTCCAGGCATTAGCCATACCAATGCCCATACGATTGTCGGTAATGTACTGAGCGGCAGAGTTTAATGCCAACGCATCAGACGTCGCGAGCCAACCACCCTGATCGTTGAAAAGCTCAATCACAATTGACTTACCGTTATCAATCCCGGCCAGCGAAGACCACAGATTGAAGTCAGAATCGTAAGCCGAACTGGCGATGGATTTTGCATCAGATGCTACACCCTCGACACCAATCGTAAGGTAAGTTTCAGTACCAACGACATGCGCCTTGGCGGTTGACCAGGAGCTGTATGAACCAGTATTGCCAATCATCCAGTAAAGGTAGGAGTCACTGGAAAACGTGTCCGCAAACACGGACGCCGCACCCAGCATGACGGCCATCGCAATAAGTTTTTTCATTTTCTTTTATTCCCTTTTAAATGATTAAACGATTACCACGCGAGCGTGGTGGTAGAACCCTGTGCGGTGTACCAAAAACCGCCAAGCGCAGGAATCGTTGGCGCCGAACCAGTGTTCCACTTCCAAGCACCACTCTTATACTTGCCCTTGGTGAAGTTCTGACCTTCTCCATTGAGAATGATAATATCTCCATCCGAAGGATTGGTGATCGTCGGGAACTTCGCGGTGTTGGTCGGGTTGCCGCAGAGGTTGCGACCCTGAGCGAGCGTCTTAGCACCAGCCGCCGGCGGCTTGCCGTAAACCGTAACGGTCGCGGCTGCCGTTGCATCCTGGCGGACGATCCAGAAACCCTGACCAGCAGCCTTCAACTCCTTATCGGCAGCTTTGCCAGCATCCTCCGAAAGGCCGCCCTGCGTTAGCGTGAAGTTGCTGGTAATCGGTTCCCAAATGCCGCCATCAGCGAGCGTATAGCCCTTATAGGAGCCGCCATTGTAAATATAGAGCTTATCACCGACGGCCAAGGTGGTCGTCTGGACCAAGTTGGACACTGGGATGCTCGCCTCACCGGAGTAAAGGTCATCGAAGGCGACCGCGATCACATTCTCCTTCACGCCCTTAGGGCAGGTGAAGTTGAGAACACCGACATCACCCAAGCTGACAAGCGTATCAGCCATCGTGGACGCAGCCACAGCGCAAAACGCAATCGTAAGAAGTTTTTTCATTTTCTATCTTTCCTTTCTTACTTGGAGACCTTGAAGAACTCGCCATTGGCCTTCTTCGGGAGAATCACGACGGCCTCGTCGGACTCACTGGCGCGATCGCCACCGATCTGAGCGCCGGCAGCGAGATCATCACCGCCGAAGATCTTGAACTTGCCAGCCGCACCCTGAACGGTGAGGAGCACGTTGTCCTCCTCGAAACCGATGTTCGTAATCTTGAGTTCGGCCGAGGTGATCGCAGAAGCGGTAATAGCCGAGCTCGGCTTCACCGACACGAAACCCGTGCCCGTGGAAGCGGCAACCGTGCCGTAACCTTTGGCGCTGCCACCAATCGTGGGATTACCCGTGATCTCGCCCTTCTCGTTCACCGGGAAGACGCGCGTATCAAGGAGATACACACCCCAAGTTCCGCCAGGGAATGCGGTAAGCGCATCATCCGTCACCGCGAAGAGCACCATCGGGCACTTGCCACCCTTGGCGACCGGCGCGGCAATCGCGACCTTGGAATCACCCTTGGCCGTGCCATCAACATTGAAGCCAGCGAATTCGGAACCCGTGGGAGTCCAAACAAGCGCGTACTTCTCACCATCGAGAACCGTGTTGCCATCGGCATACTTGTCAGGACCCGGGGTCGAGAACGACAGCACATAGTCAGCGCAAGCCGCCGTAGCGAGCATGGCTCCAAAAACTGCGATTAACGATTTTTTCATTTTCAATTTCTCCTTGTATTTAAATCATTAACCTTGAATTACTTAACCGGATTAGGAATGATGTTAGCACCGAAGTGGTAGGTGCCTGCAGTGCTGGTAGGAATCTCGAATTCGGACAAGGTTCCAACAATCGCCTGGAATTCACCATTGTCAAGCTTGTAGCCATAATTGACCTGGTAGTCGCCGTTCGCAGTCGCACCAGCGATCTCCGGAAGCGACAGCTTAATCTTACCAGCCGTCTTCTGACCGGCGGGACTGCCCATCGGCTGAAGCTTGGTCGTAGGAGTGATGCCCATCGCGCAGAGCTTCCAGAGTTCAAGACCATTGCTGCCAGCCGACACATCAGGAACAGTTTCCAACGCGGTCTTAATAGACGCGGAAGAAACATCACCAGCGACATAAGCCGCATTGGCGTAAGTATTGAGATAATCGCGAAGACCAGCGATACCCGCGACAGTCGGAGTCGCAGCACCAGTCGGCTTAGCCGCACCGTCCGTCAGAATCGAGGTCGCCGTCTGAATGGTGATCATGACATTGTTGTTGGCGTCGCGAACCTTGCTGGCGACTTCCTTATTAGCGTTCGGCAACACAATCGTGACATTAGCAAGAGCCTCATCGGACGTAACCTTGGTGCTGAGCGTATAGGCGCCGCTCGCGGCGATCGTGACATTATCCTTAGATTTCGTGGGCTTAACCTTAACTTCAACATCTTGACTACCAGGCGTGACCGTGCCACCGGCCTTGCCATTGGGGTCCTCGATAACGGTGTGAGGATTGTTGATCGTCACGCTCTCGTTGTTCGCGAGAAGAACCGTGACATTGCGATCCTCCTGGCCCACCATGCTGTCAGACGCGGCAACCGCTTCTGCGAGCGTGCCATACTTGCGAGTGCCGAGCTGCGCGACACCGAGCTGGACCGCACCATCAATTGCCGAAATGGTGCCGCTGCCCTTGATGTCAATGGAGGAGATGTTCCTAGGATCAGTCGTGGTCAGCGTAACATTGGTGAGCGAAGCATCTGTCGAGTCATAGCTATAAGTGGTGTTGCCGACCGTATAGGACGCGTAGCGAGTGGACTCCCAATACTTGACGTCAATCACAACGGTGGACTCAGCCGTGGGAGCCGTAGTTCCGACCGCCGGATAGAGCGGCAGCCAAGCGTCTCCCTTAAAGGCGTAGTACTGGTAAGTGGTCGTATCGCTAACAGTCGTATACGCGAGCGCGAAACCAGTCTGCGGAACACTATCACCAAAAGAAGCAGCGGTCGGAAGTTCGCCAGCCGCGATCGGCGTCAGGAGCGCGGTAAAGGAGATGCGATCTTGCGTATCGGTATCAGCCGCAGCCGTCGTGCCGCCAACCGTTAGCGTCGCCACATCGGTTGTATCAAGATCGAGGGTAAGCTTACTATTGGCAACCGAGGCCTTTTCGGCACTTAGGCCAGACCACGTGGCATTAACTTCACCAAGAGTACCAACAGCGCTCGGATTGACGAGGCCATGGAACCACGGCTCCTGCCACTGGGTGTTGTCAGGTTTAACTACGGGATCTGCAAAAGCGAACGCACCTGCGCACGCGATTGAGAGGGCAATTATGGATTTTTTCATTCCTGTTTCTCCTTTGACAATGCGTATCATAGCAAAAGTTGTGTGAAGTGGTCAAGGGGGAAATTTAAAAAATTTTTCGGAAGTATTTTGTTACCCATCCGGGTACATGTGTCACCCAAGCGGGTAACAACCTTGAAAACAAAGGAGTTTCAATCGTTCAGCAACCAACTTCGCGAAGCGATTCTTGAAGTCATCCGACAGAAACGACCTATCGAGGACCTCATCAAGATGACGCCGGATTCCAGACACGATGCGCTCCAGCGTCCGCGAGAATTGAACTGGCGTGAAGTGCATCGAGTCCGCCGCCTGGCGAAAGTCATCGAGCCGCAACCTACGATTCTTGCCGTTAAGCGTCAGTGCCAAATCATTCTCATCCGCCGGCATCACCGTCTTCACTGGCACGAGGTCGTACGCCTTCGACAGATGCCACGCCCCGTCACTCTCACGGATAAGCGAAAAGTTCTTCAGGTGCATATCAGAATTGCCGATCAGATAGCAGAACAGCAGCTCTTCGAAATATGCAACAATATCACGACCGGGAACGGCAGAATACTTGCCGATGCACTTGGCGATCTGTTCATAAGAACCAAAATACTTGCGCTCGGTCCAGCGCTCAGTGAGCTGACACATGTCCTCCATATGTTTGACACCGTCTTCACGATCCATGCGCCGAGTCACATATGCGAGTAATCCGTTCGCCAAACGCACCAGTCCGAAGTCCGCCGTCTCAATTCCACACGACCGCGCGAGCATCATCGCCAAATGTTCGGCTTCAGGCAACTCCGGATAAGTTGAGCTCGGCAGTTTTAGGATATATTTTCCATCCAAACCAACCAGCGTCATGCGATCAGAGCCGTTGCCGTCCCGCTCAATTCGGAAATGACACCCGCTAAGCGATTGTAGATATATACCTCGCCCTTACGCATAAATACTCCGATCCAATTCCACTACGCCAACCGACCCACCGAACATCTGCAGAACTTGATTGATCTTATCCAATCGCAAGGTCTCCTTGCCCTGTTCAAGATCACGTACAAAACGAAGTCCAACTCCTGCCCTATCGGCCAAAATCACCTGTGTCATTCCGAGCTTCTTACGATGCTCCTTCACAAACTCAGCAATTGTCATTTTATCCTTTCTATACCCCGTCGGGTATAAAATATCCCATCTGAACAGTATTATACCCCACTGCCATCCCATGAGACAGTG
>DCIL01000037.1:0-7497 GCA_002315875.1 Verrucomicrobia bacterium UBA1727
TCACGACATTGTACAACTTTCCCCACGTCTGCGGGGTGCCCTCTTCCACCGCAGACGTGTTTTTGATATAATATCGTAAAATTTTATAACCATTTAATGCTTTTAAGGAATTTAACAAGAGATGAATCTGTTTGGCTGGTTGAAGCGCTCCAAGATGAAGCGCGAGATTATCATTAATGCAGAGCGACTTGAGACCCGTGTCGCCATTATGGAGAATGGACGGCTTGAGGAGTTCATGGTCGAGCATGACGAAGACGAGCGACTTGTCGGCAGTGTCTTCAAGGGACGAGTCCAGAATCTCCAGAACGACCTGCAGGCCGCCTTCATTGACATCGGACTTGAGAAGAATGCGTTCCTCCATTATTGGGACCTGACGCCCGATGCGGATGCGCTTTTGGACGATGACGACGAGCCTCGGCAGCATCAGAAGGGCGGGCGTAAGGCGAACCGGCTTTCGGATGAGGAGATCGCCAAGCGTTTCCCGATCGGCTCGGAGATCATCGTCCAGGTGACGAAGGGGCCGATCTCGACCAAGGGTCCGCGAGTCACCGCCAACCTTTCGATTCCCGGACGCTATCTCGTGATGATGCCCGGCACGAAGATCCGCGGGGTGTCCAAGAAGATCGGCGATGCCCAGGAGCGCAAGCGTCTGAAGAAGATACTCGATCGCCTGCCGCTTCCCGAGAACGTGGGAGTGGTGGTGCGTACCGTCGGTGCCGGGGCGTCTGCGCGTGCTTTCGCGCGTGACCTTCGCGGGGTGTTGTCGGTCTGGAACGAGATGCAGGGCAACGTCAAGAATCTGCGCACTCCCTGCTGCATCTTCCAGGAGCCGGATCTCTGCGAGCGGGTCATCCGCGATTGGCTTACGGAAGACGTGGATGCGATCGTCATCGACGATCCGAAGCGTTTCGAGCTCATGCGCGATGTCGCCTCGCGCATTTCGCGTCGCGCGAAGTCGAAGATTCATCGCTATGACGGACTCAAGGGCGTCTTCGATCATTACGGAATCGAGCATCAGCTTCGGGATGCTTTTTCGCGTCAGGTTCCGCTCAAGTCAGGTGGATATCTCGTCATCGATGAAACCGAAGCGCTCATTGCGGTCGACGTCAATACGGGGCATTACAAGGGCAAGGGAAGCCAGGAGGACGCCATCCGTGAGGTCAACCTCGAGGCCGTAGAGGAAGTGGCGCGGCAACTGCGGTTGCGCAATATCGGCGGTCTCGTCATTCTCGATCTCATCGACATGAAGTCCAGAAAGCATCAGCGCGAGGTCGTGCGAAAGCTCAAGGATGCGCTCAAGCGCGACCGCGCCCGCACGAATGTGTTGGAGATCAGCGAGCTTGGACTCCTTGAGATGTCCCGTCAGCGCCAGGACTCGTCCATTCTTTCCCAACTTACGTCGACGTGTCCGTATTGCAAGGGCCACGGACTCGTCAAGTCCCCGCTCGCGGTTTCGATCGAGATTCAGCGCGCGCTGATCGGACTTCTCAAGCGGGCTGAGGTTGAAAAGAAGCCGTTCGAGCCCAAGATCGTCATTGCCCCGCAGGTGATGCAGCGTCTGCGTACCGAGGACTCGAAGATCCTCGCGCAATTGCAGAAGGATTTCAATACCCGTCTCACATTCGTTTCCGAACTTCATCGGCATCCGGAATCGTTCTCGATTCTTGACGCCGCCACCTCGCAAAGCCTATTCACACAGTCATGAGCATTCTTGCCGTATTCTGTCTTCTTGCCGAGACGATGACGATTACCGCCGATCGTGTCGCTGCCGATAATGTCACCAAGGCCTTCACCGCCACTGGACACGTCCATGCGACGGTCGGCGTGATGTCCGTCAAGGGCGAAAGCGCCACCCGCGATGCCGAAGGCCTTGCCATTTTCTCCGATCCGACTTCGGCCACGACGTGCACGAACGACACGTGCCTTTCCGAAGGCCGCATCTGTCACTGGCGGGTTGCCGGTGAGATCGAGTATAAGCAGGAGGATTACGTTATCCTTCGCAATGCGTGGCTCCATTACTACGAGATTCCGTGCTTCTATCTGCCGTATCTCTACTATCCGCTGAATACCGACTGCGGGTTCAGCTGGATGCCCGGTTACATCGGCACGTGGGGTGCGTTCCTCCTGACCAAGTATGCGTACAACATCGCCGGCGATCCCCATCATCAGGACAATACCTGGTGGCTCAAGGGTGATACTCGCCTTGACCTTCGTTACAAGCAGGGCGTGGCGTTCGGCGAGGACCTCTCCTGGAATCTTGGTGATTTCGGTGCTGGCAAGTTCCAGTTCTACTATGCGTGGGATAATTACGCCGAACGGAAGTACAATGTTGGCGGCACCGGCTACAATTCCGGTAACTGGGGCTCGCTCGTTGACCGCAACCGTTACGGAATCGGATTCGAGCATCGCTGGGAGGCGACCGAACGTGATATCGTGAGCGTCCGCGGCAATTACTATTCCGACTCCTACTTCCGGCAGGATTTCTATCGCAAGTCGCTCTTCGATCTCAAGACCCAGTATCTTTCGTATGAGAACAACGGTGTTTTCTGGGAGCATCTTGAGAACGCCTGGTCGTTCGGTGTCGAGGCGTCCGGTCGTCTCAACAAGTTCTATTCGATGACCGATCGTCTGCCTGAGGTCTATCTTGACGTCAATCCGGTTCAGGTGTTCGGCCTTCCGATCAATTACGAGACCGAGAACCGCGTTGGCTGGCTCCGTCGCAATCCGGCCGAGTACGGCAATGGCGATCCGAATAACGCTTACTCCTTCCAGCCGGGACCTTGGGCGGAATACGATTCCATGCGTCTTGACACCTATCACCGCTTCACTGCGCCGTTCAAGTCCTTCGAAGAGACGCTGTCCGTAGTGCCGCGTCTGGCTTATCGCGGTACCGGCTGGTCGCAGTCCGGTTTTGACAATCTCAACGGGCAGACCAAGGCCGGCGAGGCGGGCAGCGCCTTCCGTTCCATCGGTGAAGTCGGTCTTACCTTCGCTGGACGCGGTGTCGGCATGGTGAACGACACCTGGCAGCATATGATGGAGCCGTATATGGACGTGCTGCTGCAGCAGGCGTGGTATCACGGAATCGGTGACGGGAAGCGTCCGTACGTTTTCGACAGCATCGATGCGTCGTCCACCTGGGAGGATCAGTTCGCCGGACGCTCCCGCAATCTTCCTTATTCGTACTACGGGTTTACTCCCGGCATGCGCAATGCCTGGAGCGAGATGGATGAGAAGGGCAATTTCCGCGAGTATCTCGATTTCGACGTGTATCTCGCCTGCCAGTTCAACTCCACCGACTTCATCGGTGAGAACGAATCGCACAAGCTTGCCAAGCTCGGTCAGCCCAACTACGGCAAGTCCGGTCCCGAGTTCGCCCCCGGCGCGCGCCTGCGGTGGAGTCCCATCAAGGATTCGACGCTCGGCGTCCGCGGCGAATACGATTCGGACAACAACCGCATCGCCTATGCGCAGGTCGGATGGAATCAGCGGCTTTGCGAGGACTTCAAGTACTACGCGAACTACACCTTGCGCGATCACCGTTATTGGGACTTCTCGTCCTATCCGTATGTCGAGGGACAGATGAAGAGCGACGAGATGGACATGTCGCGCCTTCATATGGCGAATGTCGGTTTCGAGCATAAGATCTGCGAATGGCTCCAGTGGGGTCCGCACATCCGTTGGGATCTCCGCGATAATGAGCTTGATACCGTCGGCGCGTGGATCGACTACCTGACGGACTGCATCGGCTACCGGCTCATTCTTGAGTACGAAAACGAGTACACTCTCGTCGATGGCTACAAGCGCGAGGACGAGTGGTCCATCGGTTTCTACATCTACCTCCGTGCCTTCGGATCCGACTCCGGCAGTGTGTTCATGGGCAGGTAATCATTCCTGATGCGTAAGGCGCGGCAGAGCGGATTCGAACGGCTTGAAAACTACCTGGTCAAGCTGATCCAGGAGAAGGGTGCCGATCTTGATCAGCCCGGTTCCATCCGCTTCCTGCTCGCCACACTCAAGGGCTTCAGCTATGTTTTCCACTTGATCGTCTCGACGCGGTATCTGTTTTACCGCGTCGGATTCCTGAAGCGCTTCCCGCTCGGCGTGCAGGTCATTTCGATCGGCAATGTCACGGCAGGCGGCACTGGCAAGACGCCGGTGACCGAGATTTTCGCAAGGACGCTCGCCGCCCGCGGACGCAAGGTGGCGATTCTCTCGCGCGGATATCGCCGCAAGGAGGCGCCGTGGTGGAAGCGCATGCTGACCGGCATCGTCGAACCGCCGCTGGTGGTGTCCGACGGACGGCATGTCCTGCTCGATTCCGCGACCGGCGGCGACGAGCCGTACATGCTTGCTTCGAACCTGCCCGGAGTTGCGGTGGTTGTGGACCGCAACCGTGTCAAGGCGGGGCGCTACGCGGTGAAGCGGCTCGGATGCGATACGATCATCCTCGATGACGGTTTCCAGTATCAGAAGCTTCGCCATTCGATTGAAGTGGTGCTCGTCGACTCCACCAATCCCTTCGGCAACGGCAATATGCTCCCGCGCGGCATCCTGCGCGAGCCGGTCAGAAATCTCAAGCGGGCGGACATCATCTTCCTCACCAAGTGCCGCGGAGACGTGAGCGCGGTCCGTGAGGAGATTCGCCGTTATAATACGAAGGCGGAGATCGTCGAGTGCAATCATACGCCGAAGGTGCTGAAAGATGTCTGGAGTCGCGAGGAGTATCCGCTTTCCTGGCTTCAGGGCAAGACGCTCTGCACGCTTTCGGGAATCGCCAGTCCCAAGGGCTTCGAGAATTCGCTCCGCCATCTCGGTGCGAAGGTCGTGTGGTGCGAGCGCTATGCCGACCATCACCGCTACGACTCCAGCGAGGTTCTTTACGCGCTCAACCGTTCGGCGGATATGGGAGCGGATGCGTTGGTGACGACAGAGAAGGATGCGGTGCGTTTCCCGCGTTTCGAGACCTCTCCGATCCGCTGTCTTTATCTCCGGATTGCCATCGAGATTCTCGCTGGTGCGGAAAATTTCGAGGATATCATCAAGCGGATCTGCTTCAAATGAAGACCATAGTCGTCATTCCAACTTACAACGAAAAGGATAACGTCTCTGAGATGTCCGCGGCAGTGCTCTCCGCGCTGCCGACGGATGCGGAAGTGCTGTTCGTGGACGACAATTCTCCCGATGGCACCGGCGCGATGGTGGACGCGCTGGCAGCGTCCGATTCCCGCGTCCATTGTCTTCATCGCGAAAAGAAGGAAGGGCTTGGTCGCGCTTATGTCGCAGGCTTTCAGGAGGCGTTGCGGCTCGGGGCGGACAAGATCATCCAGATGGACTGCGACTTTTCCCATGACCCGAAGGATCTGCCGCGGCTTGTGGCGGCGGCGGATGACGCTGGGCTCGTGATCGGCTCGCGCTATGTACGCGGCGGCGGCACGCCTGGCTGGCCGTTCAAGCGGCGGCTCATCTCGCGAGCTGGCGGCGTTTTCATCCGACTCGTTACCGGCATGCCGTTTCGCGATCCGACCGGCGGTTTCAAATGCTGGCGCGCCGAAACCCTGAAGACGATCGATTTCGCGACCGTCGCTTCGGCTGGTTATTCCTTTCAGCTTGAGATGAATCACCGTACTTGGAAGGCGGGTGTCAAGACGGTGGAAATTCCGATTGTTTTCACGGACCGTCAGCGCGGCGTTTCGAAGATTACGCCCGACATTGCGGTCGAGTCGCTCAAAATCGCCTGGTCCCTTCGCCGCGGTCGCTGATGATTGACTTGCCGTTTGCGTTTATGCTAATATACCGAAAATCGATTTCACAACATAGTTAAAGTCAAGGAGTCCCGTAATGAACATTCTGATTGCAGCCGCTGCGGCCGTTGCCGCGCTTCCGCCCTGGCAGGATCCGCAGGTCAATTCGATTGACCGTCTTCCCGCCCGAACCTATTCGATGCCGCTCGATACCGTCGAGGCTGCGTTTACGGATGAACTGGAGCCCTCGACTCCGTTTAAGAAGTCGCTCAACGGCAATTGGAAGTTCTCCTGGGCGGGTAATCCCGATCTCCGCGTCAAGGATTTCTGGAAGGAGGGCTTCGACGATTCCAAGTGGTTCACGATCGATGTTCCGTCCTGCGTCGAGATGCGCGGCTACGGCATTCCCGGTTACGTGAACGTCAGGTATCCGCATGCGGACAAGTCGAATCCCGTGCGCGATGGCAAGGACTTCGCCAAGATCCTCGATCGCGATACGCTTAAGGCAGATTACAATCCCGTCGCCTCCTATCGCACTCGTTTCGTGGTGCCGACCTCTTGGAAGGAGCGCGAGGTGATCATTCGCTTCGACGGTGTCTACTCCGCTTATTACGTCTGGCTTAACGGCAAGCAGATCGGATATGCCGAGGACTCCAAGCTGCCGAGCGAATTCGACCTTACCAAGCATCTCAATCGTGAAGGCGAGAACGTGCTTGCGGTTGAGGTCTACCGTTGGTGCGACGGCAGCTATCTCGAAGATCAGGATATGACGCGTTACTGCGGCATCTTCCGTGACGTGACGATCTGGGCTCGTCCGAAGAACGGACTTTGGGACTTTGCAGTCAACACTTCGCTCACCGACAATTACAAGTCCGCGGCGATTGCCGTCGATTGCGATACCGTCGGAGTCTGGAAACTCTACGACGCCAATCGCAAGCTCGTCGCGTCCGGTGCGACCGGCGCTCCGCCCGTCAGCGTTCCCGACGTCCATCTCTGGTCCGCTGAAAAACCCTATCTCTACACGCTCGTTCTCAAGTCAGGGGACGACATCCGCGCGAAGAAGGTCGGCTTCAAGGAGCAGAAGATCGTCGGCAACACCTTCCTCGTGAACGGCAAGCCGGTCAAGTTCAAGGGCGTGAACCGCCACGAGACGAGTCCCGACAACGGCCGCGCTCTCTCGCTCAAGGACATGCTCGCCGACATCACGCTCATGAAGCGCTACAACATCAACACCGTGCGCACCTCGCATTATCCGGATCACCGCGCCTGGTACGACCTCTGCGACCGCTACGGCATCTACATCATCGCCGAGGCGAATGTCGAGGGACACGAGCCCGGCTACGAGAAGAATGGACTTGGCACCTTCGCGCAGTGGGACTGGTCGATCGTCGAGCGCAACGTCCGCCACGCGGTCTTCTATCGCAACAACCCCTGCGTGACGATGTGGTCGATGGGCAACNNGGCAACGAGACCGGTCATGGCGATTGCTTCCGTCATGCGCTGCAGAAGGTCTATGAAATCGACCCGACGCGTCCGCGTCACTGGGAGCGCGGCAATGCCGATGCGGACATCGACTCGACCATGTATCCGTCCGTCGAATGGCTTGAGAAGCGCGGCAAGCTCGGCGATTCCGACAAGGGGAAACTCGCGGGCGAAGGCGGTGGCGAGGGCTTCGCCATTTCCGGTCACACCGCGGGCAAGTGCCACATCATGTGCGAGTACGCCCACGCGATGGGCAATGCGATCGGCAACT
>DCIL01000037.1:7558-9513 GCA_002315875.1 Verrucomicrobia bacterium UBA1727
GGCGGCTGCATCTGGGACTGGGTGGATCAGGCGGTGTGGAAATACACCGGCAAGGTCGACCGCAAGACCGGCAAGGCCGAACGCTATCTCGCGTACGGCGGCGACTTCGATGAGGATCCGAACGACGGACCGTTCAACTGCAACGGCGTGGTCGATCCGCTCCGCCGCGTGTCCGCCAAGCTCGTCGAGGTCGGTCATGTCTACCGCAATCTCGTCGTGACCCGTTCCCAGACCGGCACCGACAACTCCTTCGCGGTGGTCTTCGAACTCTGGAATCGCAATCTCTTCACGAGTGCGGACGAGTTCAGCGCCAAGTGGACGCTCAAGGAGAACGGCGTCAAGGTCAACGGCGGCGAGTTCGAGTGTCCCGCGGTCGAGCCGCTGCGCCGTTGCCGCTTCACGGTTCCCGGACTTTCCGAGGCGCTCGCCGCCACCAAGCCCGGTGCAGAGCTCTTCGTCGATTTTGAGTTCGCCACCAAGGTGGATCATCCGTGGGCGAAGAAGGGCTGGGTCATTGCCCGCGACCAGGTCGCGGTCAGCAAGAGCGTTGAGAAGAAGGACACCTTCGCTGCCGCTAACATCTCGCTCGAGCAGACGGAGCGCACGGTTGCGGTCACGGCCGGTTCCACCAAGGCCGTTTTCTGTCGCAAGTCGGGTACTCTCTGCGAACTGACGATGAACGGCAAGACCGTGCTAAAGGATCCGGTTCCGGGCGTCGTGGCCGGTCCGCGCTTCACCTGTTCCCGCGCGTTCGTCGATAACGATCGCTGGCTCTTCCTCGGCGGCTGGACGGAGAACCGTAAGGGCGGAAACTACTATTCGCGCGGACTCACCCAGCTGCAGTATCATGCGCGTCCGTTCGAGGTGCTTGCAAACGGCATCAAGATCGTGACCGAAGTGACGAGCGGCAAGTCCGCGGCGTTCACCCAGACCGCGCTCTGGCAGTTCGCCGCGGACGGCAGGGTCCGCGTCTCGGTCGAAGTCGAGCCGCACGGCACGCTGCCGCGCGCATTGCCGCGGATGGGACTTTCGCTGCGGCTCGATCCGACGCTCAACAACGTCACCTACTACGGAAGGGGTCCGGGTGAGAACTACGTTGACCGTTTCACCGGAAGCTTCTTCGGACTTTGGAAGACCGATGTCGCCTCGATGTACGAGCCGTATGTGCGTCCGCAGGATAACGGCTACCGCACGGAGGTTCGCTACGCCGAGTTCACGGATCGTGCAGGCAAGGGCGTGCGCTTCGAGTGCTCCGAGCCGATGTTCCTCCAGGCGTCCCACTACACTTGGGAGGACCTCGAGTTCGCTCGTCATCGCGCCAATGCGAAGCGTCACAACGCGGCGCTCGTTCCTGAACGGGACATCCTCGTCAATCTCGACGTGCGTCAGCTCGGCCTCGGCGGCAACAGCTGCGGACCGGAGCCGATGAAGAAGTACGTTTTCCCGGTGGAGAAGACCGCCTGGTCCCTCACCATCAGTGCCAAGTAATCAAGTAAGAAGAATGAAGAAACTAAATATCGATACGCTCTGCGTCCAGGGCGGATGGAGTCCGAAGTGCGGCGAACCGCGTCAGGTGCCGATCTATCAGACCACTACCTTCAAGTATGACACGACCGAGCACATGGCCGATCTCTTCGACCTGAAGGCGTCCGGCTACTTCTACACGCGGCTTGCGAATCCCACGAATGACGCGGTCGCGAAGAAGATTGCCGCGATGGAAGGCGGTGTCGCGGCGATCCTGACCTCGTCGGGACAGGCCGCGAACCTCTTCTCGATCATCAACATCTGCCAGGCGGGCGACCATGTCGTCTGCTCGGCGCAGATCTACGGCGGAACCTTCAACCTCTTCAACGTCTCGCTGCGCAAGATGGGAATCGAGTACACTTTCGTCGATCCCAATGCGAGCGCGAAGGAGATACAGAAGGCGTTTCGCCCCAACACGAAGTGCGTCTTCG
>DCIL01000037.1:9529-18353 GCA_002315875.1 Verrucomicrobia bacterium UBA1727
CGGTGGCGAATCCGTCGGGCGTCATCCTCGACATCGCCAAGTTCGCGAAGGTCGCGCACGCGAACGGCGTGCCGCTCATCATCGACAACACCTTCCCGACTCCGGTCCTCTGCCGTCCCTTCGAGTTCGGCTGCGACATCGTCACTCACGCGACGACGAAGTACATGGACGGACACTCCACGCAGGTCGGCGGCGTCGTGGTCGATTCGGGTAACTTCGACTGGACGAAGCATGCGGACAAGTTCCCCGGTCTCGTCGAGCCCGATCCTTCGTACCATGGACTATCCTATACCAAGGCCTTCGGCAAGCAGGCCTTCATCGTCAAGGCGACCGCCCACCTGATGCGCGACTACGGCTCGATTCCGTCCCCGTTCAACGCCTTTCTCGTGAACATCGGCCTCGAGTCGCTCCATGTGCGCATCCGTCGTCATGCCGAGAGTGCGCTCAAGATCGCCAAGTGGCTCAAGACGCAGAAGAAGGTCGCGTGGGTGAACTTTGCGGGACTTCCCGACTCGCCTTATCACAAGCTCCTCAAGAAGCAGTTCCACGGCAACTCGCCGTGCGGAGTTATGACCTTCGGCATCAAGGGCGGGCGCAAGGCGTCCATCAAGTTCATGGATTCGCTCAAGCTCATCGGCATCGTCACCCATGTGGCGGACGCCTGGAGCTGCGTGCTGCATCCCGCCTCGCATACCCACCGTCAGCTTTCGGACGCCCAGCTCAAGGCCGCTGGCATTCCTCCGGACCTAATTCGCCTGTCGGTCGGACTTGAGGATCCTGAGGACCTCATTGCCGATATCGAACAGGCCTTGAAGAAGGTCTGATATGTGATGAAGCGCGATCGAATCTATCCGTTTCTGATTGCGGCGGTGGCGGCGATAATCTTCTTCGCCTCCACCGCTTCCTGCTACTATCCCGGCGAGAGCGCCTCGTTGGTGGCGGCATGGAAGGGGCTTTCGGTGGATTCGACGGTGCGATATCCGGTGATGGCGATGGTGTCCCGCCTGCTTGGCGGCGGCAATCTCATCGCGCCTCTCTCGGGTTCGATCGCGGTCATCTTCCTTTTCTATCTCGTCTCGGCGTTTCTCTCGTCCGTCTTCCGCGGCTACGACAACGAACGCGAGGCGGCGCATTACGGACATCTTGGCGCGACGGTGGCGGTGGCGGTCTTCGTGATGATCCCCGCCGTGAGGGAGGCCGCGACTCATCTTGAACCGCGGATGTTCCACTTCGCCTGGGCGGCGGGCATTTTCGCGCTTTCGCTTCCGTTCTTCTCCGGCGCGAAGAAATATGCCGCGCTGCATCCTTTTCTCACCGGTGCGTTGGTGGGGCTTGGGCTTGTTGACAGTCCGCTCTTCTTCGCCTTCCTCGCTTTCTATCTTCCGCTTGTCATCTTAGTCGCGCGGCGAAATCGTTTCAGCATCTTCGGAGCGCTGGCGATTTTCTTCTTCTCGTTCGTGCTCATCTACGCGGTAGCGCTCATGGCGTTCGGGGTAGCGCTTACCGAAAATCTCGCGAATCTTCTCCGCGGACTTCGCCACTATGTCCGTCCCAGCGGATGGTTGTACGTCTTCGCTTTCTCGACGCTGCCGTTCGTGCTCGGACTCTTTGCCGCGCTTCGCGCCTTCGCGAGTCGTCCGCATCTCGTCCAATGGACCTTTCACATCGCGATGTCCTTCGCCTCCGTACTGACGCTGGCGACTCCGCTTGCCGCGGGACGCATCCTCGAGAAATACGGAATCCTGCCGGTCGTCACCAGTGCCTTCGCCGCGGCGCTTTCCGGATATCTCATCGTCTTCTGGTGGTTTTACCGGCGTCGCGTGCCTTCGATAATCATCGGCTCGGGGTACGCTTTCGTACTTGCGGTGACGGTGATCTGGAACTTCTTCTCCTTCGACGATGCGAAGGGTGATTTCGCCGATCGCACCGCTCGGGCGATTCTCGATGATCTCGGAGAGCGGCGCATCGTCGTTACGGACGGCTCGCTTGACAACCATCTTCTGCTCGCAGCGGCGGAATCGGATCGCAAGGTCATCGTCATTTCGCTCCAGCGGGACGATGACGAGCGGTATCTCAAATCGCTTGCGAAGCTGGTGAGGGAGGAACGCATCGGTGGCGAGAAGGCGGATCAGCTTTCGCTCTCGCTGACGCTCGGCGTGCTGCCGTTCGTGAAGGAATATCTTGCGACCGATCCCGACGCGGCGAAGAATATGGTCATCCTCGGCGCTCCCGATCTCTGGCTCAGCGCGGGCATCGAGCCGGTGCCGGAGTTCCTGTTCTTCGGGGGCGATCAGAACGTAAAGCCGGACTGGACACGCTGGAAGGAGTTCGACAGCATACTTGCAGCTCCGCGTGGATGGGGCAGTTATCACGACCGCGATCAGACTGATCCGGTGAAGGCGCTGCGGCTCAACTTGCGCCGTCATCTCGGACTCATCGCCAACGATCGCGGCGTGTATCTTCAGGACCACCGACAGGATGACGAGGCGTGGAAGATGTACGAGCTCGTGCTCAAGGAGATAGATCGCGATAACATCGCCGCGATCTTCAACGAGGTCGGAATGCTCTCCTCGAAGCATGAGGCCGCCGTTGCCAAGAAGCGCGAGCTTGACCGGATGGTTCGGGCTGCGGTGGAAGACAAGCGCCGCCGCTATCTCCTCTGGCAACTCGGAACCTACTATGGTTATGTCCGCAATCCCGAGGTGTTCGTGCGGCTCGGTCACACCTGGGCGCGTTCGGGACGTCCCGGCGAGGCGCTCGCCCAGCTAAACCGCGCAATCGATTTCGTGGCGGACGACAAGCGCAATTCGCTCATCAACATGATTGCCGCGCTTTATGCCGGAAAACTCGACACAGCCAAGTCGCGCGCGCTTTATGAGTCGGTGGTGGCGAAGAATGCGAAGGATCACGATGCGCTCATCGGTCTCATGCGTATCGAGCTTGCAGCGGGTAATGAAAAGAAGGCGCTGGAGTATCTGGAAAGGGCGGCGGACTCCGCCGAGGGCAATCGTCGCGTCGAGACCGAGCGCGCGATGATCTCGCTCATGAAACACGATCTCGCTGATGCCAAGGCGCGTTTTCGCAAGCTGGTGCAGACAGATCTCAAGGACATGCAGTCCTGGTCTCTGCTTTCGGCAACGCTCATACAGATGATCGATGCGCAGAAGGACGCCGATAAGCGCACCGCGCTCGAAAAGGAACTGGAAGGAGTGGTCGCCGAGATGGGGCGCCAGAGCCGCGATGCGTCCGACTATTATCTTCAGTCCGCCCGGGGTTTCCTGCTTCTCCGTAAGGGAGCCGACCAGCGCCGCGCCGCGCGTGAGGCGTTCGCCGCCGCGGCTGCGACACGTCCCGATTCGCTCTCCGCCCAGGATATGGTGCTCGGTCTTGACATCTCGCTCAATGACAAGGAGGCGGCTGCCAATCACGCCCGCGAGGTTCTGCGTCGTAACTCTGCCGCGCCTTTCGCCAATTTCGTGATGGGTTCGCTTGCGCTCGAAAAGGGCAAGCTGGACGAGGCGGAGATGTTCCTTCGCCGCGCGATTGCAGGCGCAAAACCGATTCCCGCCGCGCTTAACGATCTATCCGAAACCCTTCGCCGTCGCGGTGCGTTGAAGGAAGCCGAGAAATATGCGCGGGACTGCGTACGCATCGCGCCAAAACTCTACATCGGATGGGAGACGCTCGGTTCGGTCATCGCCGAATCGAATGGCGACATGGACGAGGCGATTGCAGCGGTCGAGAAGGCCTGTGAACTTTCGCGCGGCAAGGATGGGCGCGAGCATGATCTCAGGATGCTCATGTCGCTTGCCCGCGTGCAGATCAAGGGCAAGCGTATTCCAGCGGCGAAGAAGACGCTCGGACGCCTCGAGTCGCGACTTTCGAAGCTCGATCCCGCCGCTCGTAAGGAATTTCTGGAGTTGAAGAGCCGTGTTAAGTAGTCTTATTCTCGCCACCGCCTTTCAGATCGGTCCGTTCTACCAACAGAACGACGACTTCACCGCCTTGCGTCCGTTCTGGTCGCAGCAAGGGGAGACGACGGACGTCCTATGGCCGCTTTTTACCTCTCATCGGGACTGGTGGCGCTTCCTGTTCTTCGTTCATAATCAGGAGAATCAGGAGGGCAGCCAGTTCGAGATCATGCCGCTCTGGTTCAATGGCAACGGCCGCACGCTTGAAGGGAAGGACGAGAGCTACTGGGGACTTTTCCCGTTCTACGGACATCATCCGCACATCATCTTGCTCTACGACATCGACTTCGCGCTCTGGCCGATTTGGCATCGCTATCGCATGCCGATACGCCGCGGCACCGATGACCAGACCTTTCTCACTTCCAATTCCGTGCTTTTCCCGTTCTTCCACTGGCGGTCGGACGGCAGTTTCGGCATTTGGCCGTTTTACGGAAATTCTTACAATCGCTCCGACTACTCGCAGTACGTGCTGTGGCCTTTTTTCACCTGGAAGGAGTCCGTCGCAGATCGCGATACCGCGGGCGCAGGTTTCTCCTGGATGTTCTGGCCGTTTTACGCCAGCATCGATTGCGAGCGCGAACAGCAGTGGATGGTTCTGCCGCCGTTTTTCTCTCATGCCCGGGTTCCAGACGGATATCGCACTCGCGTACTGACGCCGATCGTCGAGATAGAAGAGCGCGCCAAGCGTAGCCGACTTTCGGTCTTCCCGTTCTACGAGCACATTGCAAATCGCCGGTATTTCGATGGTGCGAAGATTGACGAGATTCGGCGCTATGGTTGGCGGCTCGTGGAAGACCTGCCGGACGAGTTCAGGGTCTTTCCGTTCTGGGTATCGCGTCCCGACCACACCTATTTCCGTCTCTGGCCGTTCTATGAAGAGGTACAGGTTGCGGAAGAGACCTCGGTCGGCCGTGTCTTCCCGTTGATTCCGATTCGCTGGATTGACGGTGTCGACCGCAACTGGTCCAAATTCTGGACCTTCTACATTTGTGAAAAGCACGTCGGCTATACCGACCATTCACTCTTCTGGGGACTGATCCGCTGGACCACATCCTACCTCTAAATAAAGAAAGGCATAATCATGGACAGACGAAATTTTCTCAAGTATTCCGGCGCGGCGTTTACAATCGCATCCGCTGGTACGCTCTTCGGTGCGGCGACGCCTTCGAAGAAGATGCGGCTTTGCGTGATCGGCTGTGCGCGCACGAAGGACCATGGCAATGGCTTCGTGGTCGATCCCAAGGGGGCACGCGGCCGCGGCTTCCAGGTGATGAGTCGTTTCGCGGAACTGAAGAACTGCGAGATCACGGTTCTCTGCGATGTCGATTCGGATGCGCTGGCGTATGCGGGAAGCGTGGTCAAGCAGCTGACCGGACATCAACCGGCGCTCGTGAAGGATTTCCGTGAAGCGGTGCGCCGTGCCGATGTGGATGCGGTGATGGTCGCGACTCCCGACCATTCGCACTGCTACATCGGCATCGAGGCGATGAAGGCGGGTAAGGCGCTTTATCTCGAAAAGCCGATCGGCATTACCGCTGGTGAGGCGGAGATTCTTGCCGAGGTGCAGAAAAAGACCGGCATGGTCTTCCAGCTCGGCACCCAGCGGCGCAGTTCGTATGCGACGAAGAGTGCGGTCGAGTACATCCGTTCGGGACAGATCGGCAAGCCGCATTGGGCGAAGGCGTGGTGCCTTTCCGATCGTCCCGCGATCCGCAATGTCCGTAAGGAGCCGATTCCCGCGTGGCTCGGGGCGGACGGATGGGATCTCTGGCAGTGCTGTGCGCCGCGCACTCCCTACCGCACGCAGCTCGTGCATTACAACTGGCGTTTCTTCAAGGGTTACGGTACGGGAGATCTGCCCAACAACGGCCTTCACTTCGTGGACATCGCGCGTTGGGCGCTCGGCGCGGAATGGCCGGAGCGCGTCTATGCCGGCGGTGGACATCTCTTCTGCGAAGGCGAGGACTGGAACTGGGATGATACTCACATGCTGACCGTGCAGTTCCCTGAGAAGAAGTATCTTACCTGGGAGGGCTGTTCGCATGCGGGGGCGATGCCGTTCATGGGGAAGTGGACGGGATGCCTTGTCTATTGCGATGACGGACTCGCGTTCTTCGGTCCGCTCGGAGAGTCCGCAATCTACGACCGCACCGGCAAGAAGGTCATCAAGGAGTGGGCGGCGGCCGATTCCGGATCCCAGGAAGGCGATACGCGGCTTTCGGATCCGATCCGCTCCTGCGATGTCTGGCATGTTCAGAAGTTCACCGACTGCGTGCTGGCCAATGATCTCAACACCGCGCAGCCCATCGACAGTTCGCTCAAGTCGAATCTCCTCACCGAGCTCGGCAACGTTTCGATGCAGATCGGCGAGGCGGTGCACATCGATCCTACGACCGGCAAGCTGAAGGATCCCAATGGTCCCGCCGCCAGGTTCTGGATGCCGCGCTACGAGCCCGGCTGGGAACTTAAGAAGGCGTAAGGGTTGAATGGTTTCGCCCGATGTGATAGAATTCATCTAATTTTCACATTCGTACGATTTGTCAAACACCAAAGAAAGGTAATTAAATCATGATGACTTCAAGAAGAGGGTTCATCGCCGGTTCCGGTTCGATGCTCGCGCTTGCCGGCTGCAAGTGTCCGTTCTGCTCCTCCAAGCCCAAGCTGGCGGTTCAGCTTTACTCCATCCGCACCTACATCGGCGGCAAGGTCGACAAGAAGACCAAGAAGCCGCTCGTTCCGGGCGTCGGTCTGGCGAAGGCGCTCAAGGACGTCGCCGCGATCGGTTACAAGGGCGTTGAATTCGCCGGCTACTACGGTAACACTGCCGCGCAGCTCAAGGCGATGCTCGATGACGCGGGGCTCGTCGCGTGCGGCACGCACGTCGGCAACAGCGAGTACGGCTTCGACATCAAGGCGATGAAGTTCAATGCCGATGTCCTCAAGAAGACGTGCGAGTTCAATCTCGGCTACGGCAACAACAACATCATCTGTCCCGGCGGCGGCAACATGCCTCCGGAAGTGAAGAACGGCTGGGGTGCCGCGCGCGATGCCGGCGAGCCCAAGGTGAAGCTCGATCAGAAGCAGGCCGACTGGGTGAAGAAGCTTGCCGAGCTTTATGATCAGGCCGGCCTCGTTGCCGGTGAGATGGGTTGCCGCATCGGTCTTCACAACCATACCTGGGAACATGGTCTCATCATGCCCGACGGTTCGACCTACTGGGATTACTTCTTCTCGCACACCAACGCCAATGTCTGCATGGAGCAGGACGTCGGGTGGACGGTCTGCGCCGGAATGGATCCGTGCGATCAGTTCCTCAAGTATCCCGGCCGCTCGCCGACGCTGCACGCGAAGGAGAACGGAATGGGTCCGAAGGTGAAGGAGTTCGATGCGATTCTCGGTCAGCCCGGCAAGCCCGGCGCGAAGGGCGTCGATTGGGATGCGCTCATTCCCGCCGCTTCCGACGCGGGCGTCCAGTGGTTCGTCGTCGAGTGCGAGCGTCATGAGGACGGACTTACCGCGATCAAGCCCTCCTACGAGTTCCTCGCTTCGAAGGGTCTCTGATTCGACGGATGAAAAGAGAGCTCGGTTCTCTCGCAACGCACCGCGCCTATCTCGGACTCGCTCCGAAGAAAGGCGCGGTCGCGCCATTTGCGATGGCGCCGGCGAAGGTGTTCCGCACGCAGGTCGCGGAACTCGTCCGCCGGCTCAAGGCGATCGGCTGCAAGTCGGTGGTGATCGGCATTTCCGGTGGACTCGATTCGACGCTTGTTCTCCTGGTCGCGTCCGCGGCCTTTGACCGCATGGGTCTTGACCGCAAGTCGATCCACGCCTATTCGATGCCCGGCTTCGGAACTTCGAAGCGCACCAAGGGCAATGCGGAAAAGCTTTGCGACTCGCTCGGTGTCGACTTCGCCACGATTCCCATCGCGAAGTCCGTAAGACAGCATTTCAAGGACATCGGCCACGACGGCAAGACGACGGACCTTGCTTACGAGAACGCGCAGGCGCGAATGCGCACGATGATTCTCATGGACAAGGCGAACATGCTCGGCGCCATCGTGCTCGGTACTGGCGACATGAGCGAGATCGCGCTCGGCTGGAGCACCTACAACGGCGATCACATGTCGATGTTCGGCGTCAACGCCGGGGTACCGAAGACGGTCATCCGCAAGGTCTGCACGTGGTGGGCGAAGGAGAAGGTGAAGGCGGGAGGCGAAGGCGAAGAGATGGCGGCGGAAGCGGTGAGGGACATCGTGGCGACGCCGGTGAGTCCGGAACTGAAGAAGGGACAGGTCACGGAGAACACGATCGGTCCCTATGAACTTCACGATTTCTTCCTCTGGAATTTCATTGTCAACGAGATGGGACCGCAGGCGCTTGAAAAGGCGGCGGCCGGTTATTTCGGAAATCAGTATTCAAAAGATACGGTGAAGGCGACGCTGGCGATTTTCCTCAGGCGTTTCTTCACCCAGGCGTTCAAGCGCAATTGTGCGCCGGACGGCATCCGCGTCTTTCCGTTCGAGCTTTCGCTCCGCGGCTGGTGGATTCCGTCCGATCTCGGTATTGTCAGGTTAAAAGGTTGATATGGCGGCAAGAGAAGCATACGGTGACGATAACATCAAGACCCTCGATCCGGTGACGCACATCAGGATGCGTCCCGGCATGTACGTCGGCGAGCCCGGAACGGGTGCGATGTATCATGACGCGATCTACATCCTGATGAAGGAGGTCATCGACAACTCCATCGACGAGTTCGTGATGGGGTCCGGCAAGCGCATCGACATCAACGTCAACTACGACACGGGTGAGACGAGCGTTAGGGACTACGGGCGCGGCATTCCGCTCGGCAAGGT
>DCIL01000037.1:18457-19465 GCA_002315875.1 Verrucomicrobia bacterium UBA1727
CCAAGGCGGTGAACGCGCTTTCCGAATTCTTCGAGGTGCGGTCCTTCCGTGACGGCGAGTTCAGCGAGGCGTATTTCAAGGAGGGACGGCTCGTCTCCAAGAAGCGCGGCAAGCAGAAGACCGCCGAGAAGTCCGGAACCTTCATCCGTTACAAGCCGGACGCGAAGGTGCTCAAGAACTTCAAGATCCGCGAAGAGCACGTCGTGCGCCGCATGCGCATGTACTGCTATGTGAACGCGGGACTTACGATCGTCCTCAACGGACAGGAGATCTACTCGGGTAACGGACTTGCCGACCTCATTGCGGACGAAGCGCAGTTCGAAAAACTCTATGCGCCGTTCCACGTGAAGACCAAGACGCTTGAGATCATCTTCACCCATACCAATCGTTTCGGCGAAGAGTATCACTCGTTCGTGAACGGACAGTACACGACTGACGGCGGCACGCATCTGACGGCCTTCAAGGAGGCGCTCACNNAGTACGACTCGAAGAAGAAGTTCGAGGGTGACGACATTCGCGACGGGCTTATCGGCGCCGTTTCGCTGCGTATCATGAATCCCGTCTTCGAGGGCCAGACCAAGATCAAGTTCGTGATGAACGACATCCGCGCCGAACTCGTGCGCGAGATGCAACGCGAGATTCTCGCCGCGCTCCATCGGTCCACGACCGAGACCCAGAAGCTCATCGCGAAGATCGAGGAAACCGGCAAGATACGCTCGCAGCTCGTCTCGATCAAGAAGCAGGCGCGCGAGCGCTCGCAGGCCGTGTCCGTGCGCGTGCCGCAGCTCAAGGACTGCAAGCATCACCTCAAGCTCGACAAGATCAACAAGAAGACCGGCAAGGCCGAGGGTGAGGATACGATGATCTTCCTCACCGAGGGACTTTCCGCCGGCGGTACGCTCGGTCAGGCGCGTGACGCCGAGCGCCAGGCGGTGTTCTTCCTCCGCGGCAAGTGTCTCAATACGTGCGGACTCAACAAGGACGTCCTCTACAAGAACGAGGAGTTCT
>DCIL01000037.1:19569-35581 GCA_002315875.1 Verrucomicrobia bacterium UBA1727
TGCACATCCGCATGCTGCTCACCACCTTCTTCATGCGCTTCTACCGTCAGCTCATCACCGACGGCCGCGTGTATATCCTCGAGACTCCGCTTTTCCGCGTGCGCAACAAGAAGGAGCAGCACTACTGCTTCACCGATGCCGAGCGCGAGGCGGCGATCAAGGCGTGTGGACGCGGCTGCGAGATCACCCGATTCAAGGGACTCGGTGAGTTGAATGCAAAGGAGTTCAAGGAGTTCATCGGGGCGGACATGCGACTTACGCCGGTGACGTGTTCGGACGATACCGACGTCGAGAAGACCATAAAGTTCTATATGGGACAGAACTCCGACGAGCGGCGCGGCTATATCATGGACTCGCTCGTCTGCGACGCCGCCGAATTCTGAGGAACGGACGATGAGTTGGACGCTCTGGATCGTTGCGAGCGCGGTGTTCCTCGCTTTCTACGATCTGCTGAAGAAGGCGAGTGTCCGCGAGAACGCGGTGATGCCGGTCTTGACGATCGCCACTGCCGCGGGCTCGCTCGCGTACGTCGCCAGTCTCGCGACCTTCGGAGATCTCGCCGCCGCAATGCGTCCCGACCGCACGGTTCTCGCCTTTGCCGCGGTCAAGACGCTTATCGTCGGTACGAGCTGGATTCTCACCTACTGCGCGCTCAGAACGCTGCCGGTCACGATCGCCACCCCAATCCGCGCGAGCGCACCCGCCTTCGTGATCATGCTGGCGGTCCTCATCTATGCGGAGCGTCCGTCCTCGGGACAATGGCTCGGCATGGCGCTGGTGCTCGTCGGATTCCTCGCGTTCTCGTGGGCAGGCAAGGCGGAGGGGATTGATTTCCTGAGGTCGAAGGCCGTCTATTTCGCCCTGGGAGGAATGGCGATGAGCGTTGTCTCGTCGCTTTGGGACAAGTATGTCTTCCAGGTTAGTGCCTTGCCGGTCGAGCCGGTTCAGTTCTATTTCCAGAGCGGACTTTTCATCTTCTACACTTCCATCCTGCTCCTGCGCAAGGTGTCGGGAGTGAAGGGCGATCCCTTCGAATGGCGTTGGAGCATTCCCTTTGTCGGCATCATCCTCGCGGCCGCGGACTGGTTCTATTTTCACGGTCTCGCGTTTCCCGATGTGCCGATCTCGGTCGGCTCGCTCCTGCGCCGCTTCTCGGTCGTCATCACCTTCGTTCTCGGGGCGATTCTCTTTCACGAGCGCAATCTCAGGCGCAAGGGCATCGCGCTTTCGCTCATTCTCGCAGGAACCTGCGTAATCTGTCTTTCTGCCTGATATGGATAATTGGAAGATCTTTCACCGCAGCGAAACGACGTCCACGAATCTGGATGCGAGAAGCGGAGTGCACGGCGATGTCTTTACGGCGGACTTTCAGAGCGCGGGACGCGGACGCCTCCAGCATAAGTGGATTTCTCCTGCTGGCGCCAATCTCCTGATGTCCGTAGTGCTCGGTGTCGGAGAACTGCCGATTGAAACTGCCGCGCTCCTGCCGCTCGTTGCGGGACTTGCCGTCCTTCGTGCGGTTGAACCGTTCGTCCGCGGCAAATCGGTTCGGATCAAGTGGCCGAACGATGTCTATGTGGACGGCAAGAAGGTCTGCGGCATTCTTTGCGAGCGCCAAGGTGACAATGTCATCGTCGGTATCGGCGTCAACGTGCGCGAGCAGGATTTTTCTGAAGACATACGCGCGCGTGCGACCTTTCTCGGCGGCACGGCGACGGTTGAGGCGGTGCGTGATGCCGTACTCGATCGACTCTTTGCTTATTACCACACGCTTGTTCAATCAGGATTCGATCCCATCCATCGCGAAATTGCCGCGGTCGACTTTCTTAAGGGACGCGAGGTGTCCGTTCGTCAGACGGACGATGATTCCTCTCCGATAAGCGGTCTTTGTGGCGGAATTGCCGCGGACGGTTCGCTCGATGTCAGCGGCACGAAGATCTACGCCGGCGAAGCGCATGTCGAGTCCTTGACGCGGTGAAGTTTGGTTTGGTATAATACGGCAAAAGTTGATAATCATGAAAAGAATTCTGTACGGAATAGTGCTGGCGGTTTCCTGTGCGGTGGCGCATGGAGGAGTGGACCGTTCCGCCGAAGGGTGGGGAGAGCTCAGCGGCAAGGGCAACGAGGTGCCGGAGGGATATGTCTCGCCGGTGATAGCCAATGGAGAGCTTTCGACTACGCTCGATTTCACCTGTTCGATGCGTCCCGCCGATCCCTCGCTCAAGTATGCGATGCCGGCCGGCGTCTTCATGGCGGGGCGTCGCCACGGTGCGCCCTATTGGTCGCTTTTCAATTTCGGTCGACTGATGTCCAAGGTCGCGGTGGATGGTGTGCAGAAGGCATATCCAGACGAGTGGCTTCAGCGTCTCGAAGAGAAACGCGGCGTGCTCGTCTATCGTCATCGGTATGGCGACATCGTCATTTCGTCCGAGGCCTTCGTCATGTATCAGCGCAACGCGATCGTCCTCAGGCGGCGCGTGACGAATGACGGACGCGTCGATCATCAGGCCACGATTGCGCTTTCTGTCGAAGTGCCGCAGGACAAGCTTCTCGTAGGCAAGTGGGACAAGCGTATGATATCCCGTTTGGAAAGCCGCATGTTCAAGTACGATACGTACGTCGACTATCCGCTCGAGACCGCGGGTGCGGTGCATCTCTGGACGAATGCGAAGGGTGCGCGCTATATGAATGACGATCGTACTGCCGAAGTCGCCAAGGATTTCAAGCTCAAGCCGGGCGAAAGTGCCGCGGTCGACTTTCTCTACACGCTCGACAATTACGGCGGCATCATGCCATGGAAGAAGATGACCCGTCCGTTGGGCGACGAGACGATCGCACAGGCGATCAAGGACGAGTGCACCGATGTGCTTTTGCGCGAGCACGAGAAGGGTTGGCGCGATTACTTCGCCGAGGGGTATGTGAAGATCCCGGATGCCGCGATGCAGAAGATGTGGGATGTCGCCAACTATCACGTGCGCTGTGACCGCACGCCGTGGAGTTTTCCGGTGGGAATCTTTCCGAGTCACTGGAACGGACGCTACTTCGGCTTCGACGAGATGTACATCCATCAGGGCATGATCAGCTGCGGACATATCCGCGACGCTCGGAATTGTCCCGATTTCCGCTACGACATGTTGCCGGATGCGGAGCTCAATGTCGGACATTACGGACGCAACGGCGGCAAGGACGGTGCGCAGTGGATGTGGGAGTCGCTCGAGACCGGCAAGATGGAAGGGTGTCCGCCCGGCTTCTGGAAACAGCATTATTTCCACATGGGCACGATCTGCCGCACCGCCTGGACGCAGTATCTCTATTCCGACGATCTCGACTGGTTGCGCGAGAAGGGCTATCCGGTGATGACCGGCTGCGCCCGCTTCTTCCTCCGTCAGATGGTCTATCGCAATCCGGACGGTTCGGTTTTCCTCGGCAAGTGCACCGATCTCGAGCGGCTTGGTCCAGCGCGCGAGAATGCGTTCATGACCACGTGCGGCGCGGTCTACGCGATGCGTTCGTTTGCGGACGCCTCGGAGCTGCTGAAGACGAATCTCACCGAGGCCGCCGAAATGCGTAAGGTGGCTGACGGACTCATGAAGTCGCTGCCGACGGACGGCGAACGCTACGTCGGCTATCGCGGATGCAAGGAGGAGACTGTCGCCACGCTCGCGGGTGGTTTTCCGTTCCCGGTCTTCAAGCGCACGGATAAGATGCATGCCGAGACCTGTCGCCACTTCATCACCAAAGGCGCCTCCGCGGGCGGCAACATGTATCCGCTCGGCAAGCATATCTGTCCGTGGTACGCGGGCAAGATGGCGCTTTCGATGATCTGGCTGGGGGACGATGTCGAGCCGAATCGCTGGATGCAGGACGCGGCGAAATCGATCGGCTATTTTGGCGAGACCTTTGAGATCAACGAGCCCGGCATTCATTTCCATCCGTGGTTCACCACCGGCTCGGGAACCGTCCTCTTCGCCGTCAACCAGATGCTGCTCTGCGATGTCGATGGTGAGCTCTGGCTGGGGATGGGAGTCCCCAAGGAGTGGAAGAACTACTCGTTCAAGCTGCCTGCCTATCACGGACTCATCGTCGAAGCGGAAGTGCGCGACGGCATCCTCGCCAAGGTCGAAGTCACGTCCCGCAAGCCGCGCACTGAACTCGTCCATTTCCGCGTCCGCAATCGGCTGATGGGTAAGCCGGGCGAGGGAGAGTCCATTCTCAGAGTAAGGGTAAAGAAATGAATCGCATCGCAGTATTGTTAATCTTCGCGCTACCGCTTTTGACGAGCGGCTGCATGTGGGGTCGGATGAAGATCAATGACCCTGAGATCGTCCGTCTCGCCCGCAACATCGAGCCCGGCAAGACGTTGGGCTCTGACGTGCCGCGCATCCTCGGCGCCCAGCCCACGATGCGCATGCCGGGCAAGGAGTATCGGATGCTCGGCTATACGTATGCGGACACCAAGTCGAACGGACTGATGCTCATCCTCTTCAACTTCACCCGTTCGAGTACCGTCGCCGAGACGCTTTACATCGAAGTCGATTCCAAGACCGATGTCGTCACCCGCATGTACATTCCGCCGACCCACGATCTCGAGTGGCGGTTCTGGCCGTTCGGGGATTGATACGATGCGGTGGCTTAGTCCATTCTTGCTGATTTCGCTGGCGGCGTTCTGCGGCTGCAAGTTCCATCGTTCCGTCGTCAATGAATATGTCCGCGACATCGACACCTCGTGGATAACGCCAGGCGTCACGACGAGATCGGACATCATCGATCGCATTGGCGTTTCGCCTTCGACCAAAGAAGGTGGCGGCATTTCTGGCAGTTCATTCCGCTGGGTCTGTGCAGATACCTTCACCGGAACGCTGGAGGCAGGGTATATCGTCACGCCGACCTTCGAGCGCGGCACCATGTATTATTCCGAGGACATTCTCGTCACGTTCGATCGCGAGGGCGTGGTCGAGCTTGTGAGCCGCACGCGCAGCAAGGACGGCAAGCGCGTTGAGATCGTCGAATGGAGGGAGCGGAAATGAAAAGGACGCTTCTCTTTCTCTGCCTTGGGGCGCTTGCGTTTTCAGGATGTCTTTCGAAGCATACCGGGCTCCTGAACAATCCCGAACAGTGGAAGGTCGGCGAGACCACGCGACGTGAGGTAGTCGCGAAGTGGGGGAATCCGGACAGGTTACGCGGCAACGAATGGACTTGGATCAGCATTGACACCCTGGGCAGCAAGTTCAAGATCGCCTACATGATGATCGGTTTCACGGCTTCCAATTCCGGAGTCGTCACCAGCGAGACGCGGATGACCTTCGGTCCTGACGGACGCCTCCAGTCGGTGGTTTCGTCCGAAACCGTCCCCGGCGGCACCACCTGGAATCCCTCGCCCTGGTGACCGGGTCCGTGAAGGGCAAGAGGTCGATGGGGTTGTGTGGTGACGAGTAAGTTTAGTATAATATGGCGAAATGTGGACTTTGATGTAGACGATGTTCACTGGATTGATACAGCGAATCGGAACGGTCAAGCGGGTTTCGCGGGGAGCGGGACTCGTTGTGGAGATTTTTGCCGATAAACCGTGGATGCGTCCGCTGGAGGAAGGCGAATCGGTGGCGGTGAACGGAGTGTGTCTGACTGTGGCGCGTTGCGAAGGTTCGCGATTTACGGCTGATGTTTTAGACGAGACCGTCTCGCGGACCGGCATTGGCGAGTTGCTGCCGGGGGCGAAGGTGAATCTCGAGCGGGCGCTCAGGGCGGGGGACGCGATGGGCGGACATATCGTCCAGGGCCACGTCGACTGCCGCGGAACGGTGAGCGAGTTGAGAACGAAGGGACGAGACAAGCAGCTGATCGTCCGATGCGGGCGCGTCTTTGCCGCGGGGTGTGTGATGAAGGGCTCGGTCACGATCGACGGCGTGTCGCTTACGGTGTCCGCCCTGGGCGATGATTCCTTCGGTGTGGATCTCATTCCGACCACTCGCGAGGAGACGATTCTCGGGGGACTGAAGGTGGGCGACAAGGTCAATCTCGAAGGCGATGTGATCGGCAAGTATGTCGCGAAGAGTTTTGGAAACGCCGCGCAACCGACTGCGGGGCTTACGGAAAAATCATTGATGGAGGCAGGCTTCCTATGAAGAAAAACATTGCAGTGCTTTTTTTATTCGCGTGCGCGTGCGCGACGGTTTCGGCCGGCGAGCTGGAGGCGAACGGATGCTTCGCGAAATGGTCCGATACCTGGCTTACGGTCGGTAATGCGAACTTCAAGCGCACCTATGTCGCGCACGGCAGTGACCTCAAGACCTCGTCCTTCGTCCGCGGCGGAACGGAGTGGATCGACTCTTCGCGGCTCGGTGCGGCTGGCGGGAAACTCGACGTCAAGGCGTCCGCAGCGCGGCGCAGCATCGTCGGGGCGGACGGTCTCAAGGTCGAGATTGTGACCGGCGGGAAAACGCGCACCGCGTGGGTCTTCCCGACCGTTACCGGCGTGCTGATGGATGATGCGTCCATCGTGGACCTTTCCGGATGGAAGGCGAGCGGCAACCTCTACCGCGATTCCTTCGCCCAGATTCCGCATTATTGCCGCGGGGCGGACGTTCTGCGCCTCAAGCCCGTCCACATTTCGGTCGGTGCGCTCGAGCTTGTGGATCAGACGGATGTGCGCAACGAACTCGTGCATCGGCGCGAGTATCTGCTGATGACCCGTGAGTGTCCGCCGCTGCTTACCGGCAATGTCTTCTGGATCGAGGACACGCTTACCGGCGAGGGCATCGCCTTCCTGCGCTTCGCGCCGCTGCCGGCGGACCGCACCCGCAACGAGCCGGACTTCATCTTCGCCGGCTCCGAGGGCTGGAACAAGGACAACCGCATGTGGGCTGCGTCCATCGCCAACGGCTATCCGATGGCCGAGGTCGTCTACCGCGGCGGAAAGTACGGACGCATCGCGGCGTTCCATTCGATCCAGCGCGCGCTCCGCGGTTATGTCGCCGGACGCGACGGAATGTTCCTGACCAACACGTGGGGGGACGGCAACCGCGATTCGCGCATCTCCGAGGAGTTCATGATGAAGGAAATTGCCGCGGGCGGCGAACTCGGGGTGGATGTCATTCAGGTCGATGACGGTTGGCAGTCCGGCAAGAGCGCCAATTCCGCGTTCATCAAGAACCGCAAGGACGGCGCGTGGTCCAACTTCCGTGCGGCGAATCCCGATTTCTGGAAGCCCGATGCCGCGAAGTTTCCGTCCGGTCTCACGCGATTGGTGTCCGCGGCAAAGGAAAAGGGGATGGGCTTTGGCCTCTGGTTTGGTCCCGACAAGACGGACGACAACGCCGCCTGGGAGCAGGATGCGGATACGCTGCTCGCCTTCTATCGTGATTTCGGCATTCGCTACTTCAAGGTGGACGGCATCGAGACCGTCAATCAGAAAGGTTATGCCAATCAGCTAAAGATGTTCTCGAAGATGCTCAACGAGTCCAAGGGCGACATGACCTTCGACCTCGACGTGACTGGCTGTCAGAAGCGTCCCGGCTATTTCGGACTGCCCGATACGGGTCCTTTGTTCCTCGAAAACCGCTACATCGGCGGCGAGGGCAAGTCGAATGGCGGCAAGTACTGGCCGCACTTCACGCTGCGCAATCTCTGGATGCTCTCCGAGACGATCGATCCGGTGCGCCTGCGCATCGAGATCGCCAATCCCATGCACGGTGGTTCGTTCTACGGAGAGGATCCGCTTGCGCCGAAGTTCTGGCGCGGCGATGCGCTCTTCGCCTCGGTGATGGTCGGCTCTCCGCTCGGTTGGTTCGAGATCTCTGAACTCTCTCCGAAGACGGTTGCCGAAATGAAGCCGCTCATCGCGACCTGGAAGCGCGAGCGCGCCAATCTGCACGGCGGACTCACGCTGCCGGTCGGCTCGGCTCCGGACGGTGTGGCGTGGACGGGGTTTGTGACGAAGGGTGCGGACGGTAAGTCGGCCTACGTGCTTCTCTTCCGCGAGCTTAATCAGTCCGATAAGTTCAAGCTGAAGCTTTCGTCCGTTCTGCCGGGTGAGCGGTTCTCGAAGGCGGAGCTGATTGGCGGCCGCGGCGAGATCGAACTTGACGATGGTAAGAAGCTTGAAGTCGAAAAGGTGGCGAAACTTGATTTCGTCTGGGTGAAACTCACGAGGTGACCATGAAATACACACTCCTCCTATTCGTTGCGATTCTCGCCTCTTCGCTCTTCGCAGTCGAGGGCGAGCGGCATGATGACTATTACAACAACAGCAGCAGCTGGGCCAGCCGCGACTGGAATTACAACCGTGTGTGGCGCGGTGCGGAATGGCCGCATGACGGGGGACTGATGACCGGTGCCGCGGCGGACGGTCCGATGACCTGGGGCGACTGGGCCGGTGCCGAAAGTCAGTGGTCCTGGTCGGTGAGCGCCATTCCCATGCAGGTCAGCGACCTCGTGCTGGGCGGAATGGATTTCAAGTACTTGACCGCGCGCCTCTACGGCAAGGACATCACGTTCTCGGGGAGCGCCCCTTACATCCGGGCGAATGCCCACGAGCCATACCGGATGAAGAACGGCAAGACCCCGACGCAGATCTTCTGGTGGATGTGGATCGACCTTACGCTTAAGGGACTCGGAAACGTGCCGCTCACGATGAAGGGGTCGGGTCCGCTGTTCATGAACAAGCAGCCGCTCAACTTCTCGTATTTCGATGTTTCCGGCGGTACGCTCGTTATCACCAATCACAACATCGATTTCTCGTCCGCCGTGCCGCTCCATCTCACGACCGGTAAGATGATCGCGACGCCTCCTGATGGCGGCACGATGCCGTTCAATGAACTCGTTTCGCGCCACGGACACGGCGTGCTGACGGTCACCAACAACGCGACGCTCGACATCAACGCGCTCAAGCGCCAGGCGGGCGGCATTCTTGATGTGCGCACTTCGAACGGCGGCAAGGTCCTCGCGCGCAACTTGTCCACGGGAACCGCGATCGATGGCGGTCTCATCAACTTGAACGGCAACACCATCAAGTTCCTCGACAACACCGCCGCGGGCGGACTCGTCGTCGGGTCCGGAACGCCGTCCAACGCCCGCGTCCTCGGTTCGACTTCGGACGCCGCGGGCACGGTCAACGACACCGGCGCGATCACCGAGGAGTATATCTACCGTCCCGCGATCTCCGGTGCCTCCACGATCAATGTCAACGGCGCGATCACCTCGCCGAACGGCGTGACCTTCGCCTCGCCGCATGCGTCCGGAACCGTTCCGACATTAAAGTTCACCGGGGTTACCGATTGCGGAGCCGACATTCGTCTGCAGGGCGTTTCCGCGACGTTCTCGACACCTTCCGGCTATCCGTTCAACTCGTCCGCCACGCTGTCCGTACTTGGACGTCCCGACGTTTCGCCGGCGGAGAACGGACGGCTTTCCTACAGCTATGGAAACGGTACGGTGATTAACCATGCGTTCAAGCTCGGCGGTTACGGCAGCACCGGATGGAATGCGCTGTACTATGAAAATAAAAGCTGGGATTCCGGAACGTTCACGATCAAGGGTGCGGTGGAGCTTTTGAACGATACGGCCATTTCCGGCGGTGGCGGTGTCGGTGTTGATTTTCAGGGGCCGGTTACCGGACAGGGTGGACTTCGCATCGGCGGCGGCCGCGCGACGTTCCGCAATGCCAACAACAACTTTGCCGGCGAGTTGTTTGTGACCAATTCGTGGGTGTTCCTGCGCCAGGACGGACGCCTCGGCTCCGGTGACATCAACATCTCCAAGGGCTCGAAAGTGATCTTCAGCGATATCGCCGACTGGACGATCACCAATTATTTCACCGGCACCGCGGGTGATTATTACATCCAGAATTCGAAAATCGGCTTTGACAAGCCCATCACCATGGGAGAGCTGCGCATGCTCAACGCGCACACCCAGGACGTGGAGGTCGTCTTCCATCGCGATGCCCAGGCGGGTATGGCGATGGTGGACGAGTCCAAGGTCCAGAAGGACGAGAAGTACATCCGCATCCGTGCCGGTACGGAGCGCGATGTCGAGCTTTCGATCGGCAGCGACAATGGACAGGAATCGTTCCTCGGCGCCGATCTTTCGGACGGCGTCAGTGAGACCGGTCCCGAGCGCGGACGGCTTTCGATTGCCAAGATCGGCAAGAATTCGATCCTGACCATCAGCGGCACGAACAACACCTACACCGGCAAGACGCGTGTTCTCGCCGGCACTCTCCGCCTCGGCGCCTCGATCTTTACGCCTTACGACGCCTCAATCTGGCTCGATGCGAGCGACAGCTCGTCACTGAAGCTCACCACCGAGAATCGCGTTCTCAAGTGGCGCGACAAGTACGGGAAGTTCGAGTTCTACGGCGAGAATACCGCGAACAATCCCGGTCCGCTGCTGTCGATATCGAATGCTCCGTCCATCTACATGAACAACAATCCGTTCGTGAGAATAACCTATTATGCTTCCGGTCCAATCGAGCGTCTCGTGCCGTCTACGGCCACGCCTGCGAACATCCGCTCGGTGTTCGTCGCCTGCCGCGGTAGGAGCGGCTCTGGCGTACAGCATTCGGGCGGCGGATTCATCCAGTACAACAATGCCGACGTTTCGGTTCGTCCCGGATCAGGCGGCACCTTCACCATCGATTATGACAAGGGTTCGACCTGGCCCAGCGGCATCTTGAACGGCTATCAGAATGGCGTCGGGTTCGGCACCTGGCTTTCGACCTGCTATGTGCCGGATGCGAACATCATCGCCTTCTTCAACGCCCGCGTTTCCGGCGGCAGCAGCAGCTACTACGAGCATCTCGATAGTTTCCGTCCCTGGCTTGGCGGCACCGACCGAATCTTCGCCTGCGACATCGGCGAGATGATCTTCTTCCCGCGCGTGCTCAACGCCGCCGAGACTGCCGAGGTCAACAACTACCTCATGAAGAAGTGGAATACGACGATCTACAAGACCAACAGGCTCGCCGATTCGAAGATTCACAGGAGCCGCGTCAACTTCCTGCCGCCCGCAACCGAGGTTGAGATCGCAGAGGGTGCGATTCTCGATTTGAACGGAACGACCCAGACGGTCGCGCGCATTTCCGGCAGCGGCGTGATCACCAACAGCGCTACGGGCGCGGCGGTGCTGACTGTCTCCGACATGAGCTCGTTCAAGGGCACGGTCACCGGCGACATCCTCTTCACCGTCCCGACTGCCGATGCCGAGATCCGCGTGCGCAACGGCGCGACGCTGGCGATGTCCGGCGCGGGATCTGCCGAGATTACGGCGTCCAATCCGATGCCTCCGACCCATTCGCTGCAGTGCTGGGTGGACGCTTCGCTGCAGGATACGATCTCTACTGACGAGAATGGACTCATCACCGAATGGCGTTGCAAGCCGGGGGTTGTATGTGCGGCCGCCAAGTTCACCTCGTCCTCGGCATCGCGTCGTCCCGCCTACGATGCCAACGGCATTTGCGAGAACAAGCCGGGCGTGTACTTGAGCCGTGCGAACGATCGTATGGATCTGATGCTGGCGAACGGCAAGGAGGCGGCGGACTATAATGGCTGCAATCGCATCGCGACACTCTTCTATGTCGTGCGTTTTCCGTATCCCGGCAACGGTTCCACCTATATGCTCGGACTTTCGGGACAAGACCAGGGTATTGCGGTGTACACCGGTGCGACCTATTCGAACTGGCGTTTCTGCGGCATGGCCGCGTTGTGCAACCAGGGCGATTACTGCCGGCTTAACGGTGTCGATCTCGATGACTGGACCCATCCGTCCCGTGAATATACCTTCTATAGCGCTGGTGCCGCGGTCTTCGGCGCGCGCTTTTCCGAGGCGCATTTGACGGGAACGCGTGTCGCCAATCTCGGTGGTCCGGTGCAAATCGGAACTTACTCCGGGAATCGTTGCGGAAGGCAGTATGTCGCCGAGCTGATCTGCTACACCAACCGGCTCAGCGATGTCGAGTTCCTCGCGACCGAGAAGTACCTGATGGACAAGTGGGTCAACTCCGGAACGTCCTGGCCGGTGAAGGAGACGGTGGCAATTGCGGACGGTTCGGGGCTCGCGGTCGCGAAGGGGGCGACGATGAATCTCGGCGAGGCCTCGGTTTCGCTTCGCACGCTCGGCGGCGACGGACAGGGCGGCAGCATCACGGCCAGCAAGGTCACCGTCACCGACAAGTTCGTCTTCTATCCCATCGGCACCTACGGCCAGATGCGTCTCAAGCCGATCGTGGTAACGGGTGATCTCGAGATCGGGGACTCCGCGCGGGTCGAGGTCGTGGACTATGAGGGACTCGAGCGCTACTATCGCCACGAAGCGCTTTCGGTGGGCGGCTCGGTCATCGGCACCAACCAGCTCGGACAAGATAAGTCCAACATCACCGCGGCGCGTTGGAAATGGGCGCGCTCGGGCAACAGCTGGTGCGTCATCTTCGATAACAGCATCGGCATCACCATCTGGTAATGATAACGACGGACGAGATCGTGATCGAGAAGATCGCCCTGGCGAAAGGCACGGGCGAAGATCTCGTCGCCCTCGCGAAACGCGCGGCGAAGGCGATCGGCGAGGTCGATAATCTCGGCGGTGTCATTGCCGCGACGTTCTCCTCTCCGCGGCGGTTTCCCGCGCTTGCGGTCGAGATTGCCGCGGAATTGAAGCTCGCGAAAACCGTCCCCGCCTTCGACCTGCAGCTCGCGTGCAGCGCCTATCCTTATGCGGTGTATCTTGCGGGACGTCTCGCGGCGGATACAAACAGCAGGATTCTGGTGATCGATGGCGATGTCCAGAGTCGGCTCGTGAATGCCGCGGACCATGCGACGGGCTCCATCTTCTCCGACCTTGTCACCGCGAGTGTCGTTTCGGCGAGGAAGGGCGAGGAGAAAAGCGTCTGGGCGTTTCTTTCCGATTACAATGAGGCGCTCAAGTGCGGAGAGTCCGGCCCCATCGCGATGGACGGAATGAAGGTCTTCTCCTTCGTGGCGACTGAAGTGACCTCGTTCCTGCGCGCTTTTGCCGCGGAAGCTCCCGCGTTCGACCGTTTCGTTCCCCATCAGGCAAACCCCTACATGATCCGCCAGCTCGCCCGTTCGCTCTCGCTCGAGGAGAAACTCGTGACTGTTCCCGAAAGCGAGTTGAATCCCGGCAGCGCCTCGGTTCCGCTTGCGCTTTCGACGCTTCGCGGACGGCACCGCGTACTCATCTCCGGCTTCGGGGCCGGCTATTCGGCGAGTGCCGGACTCGTTACTCTTTCGTTATGAAAATCGGATTCCCAAAAATCTTTCGGTCGGTCGGCTGGGCGGGCATCGTGCTCGCCGGATCGATGCGCTATTTCCCGTCCGTTCTCGTGCGCCGGCGCGCGCGCGCGGACCTTTTCGTACAACTCTACTCTACCGGCATCCGCACCTTGCCGGTAATGACGGTGGTCGCGCTCTTCACGGGCATGATCCTCTCGCTCCAGGTCGGACTCGAACTCGCCCGCTTCAATCAGGAGATCTATCTCGGCGCGGCGGTGATGGTGACGCTCGTTCGGGATATGGCCTCGTTCGTGACCGGCATCTGCCTGGCCGCGTGCGTCGGCAGCGCGGTTGCCGCGGAACTCGGCACGATGAAGGTCAACGACGAGATTGACGCGCTCATTATAATGGACATCCCGCCGTTCCGCTTCCTGTCCGCGCCGCGCATCCTCGCGCTCTTCATGATGGCGCCGCTTCTGATGTTCTACTCGACCATCGTCGGCACCGTCGGCGGGGCTATCGTCGGGGCTACCCAGCTCGATGTCGATTACGGACAGTTCATGTCGAGCGCGATGTCCATCGTCAAGGCCAAGGACATTTTCGTGGGGCTCGCCAAGAGCGCCGCGTTCGGACTGGTCATCGGCACCATCTCGTGCGCCGAGGGCTTCGGCACGACGATCGGCGCGACGGGCGTGGGCAAATCCACCCAGCGCGCGGTGATCGCCTCGTTCCTTTCGATCCTGGTCATCGGCTACATGATCACCCGCGTGTGCTATCAGTGAGGACGGAGATGAAGATAATCGAATTCGAGAACGTGGTCAAGAGGTTCGACGCCGGGACGGTGCTGGACGGACTTTCCTTCTCCATCGAGAAGGGCGAGATCTTCGTGATCGTAGGACCTTCCGGAACCGGCAAGTCGGTGACGCTCAAGCATATCGTGGGACTCCTCGCGCCCGATTCGGGACGCGTCACGGTCGGCACCGACCGCATTGGTTACCTCTTCCAGTCCGGCGCGTTGCTCGCCTGGCTCGATGTCTATGACAACGTCGCGCTTCCGCTCCGCGAGACGAGGAGAATGCGCGAGGACGAAGTCGAGCGCCGTGTCATGCAGGCGCTTACGGCGGTCGGCCTCGCCGAGCATGCGGACAAGTTTCCGTCCGAAATCTCCGGCGGCATGCAGAAGCGCGCCGGACTCGCGCGGGCGATCGTCTGCGAGGCGGAGGTGCTCCTGTACGATGAGCCGACGTCGGGACTCGATCCCGTAACTTCCGTCAACATCGCGCGGCTTATCCGTGATGTCGGACGCACCAACGGCGTCACTTCGGTCGTCGTCACTCACGATCTCACCTCGGCGCTCAAGATCGCCGACCGCATCATGTTGGTGAAGGACGGCAAGGCGGTCATCATCGCTACGCCGTCTGAATTCACGGCCTCCGACAATCAGTCCGTTAGGGAATTCCTCGCCGCCACTCAAGGAGAAAGCTTATGAAAAAGAAAAACAACACGTTCGCCGAGGCCATCGTCGGTCTCTTCATGGTATCACTCATCCTGCTGCTCGCGTACTTCACGATCGTCGTCTCGGGCGTTGAGCTGCTGTCTGGCAAGGAACGGCGTCCCGTCTCGCTCGTCTTCGACAATGTCGGCGGACTCAAGGACCGCGACAACGTGATGTACCGCGGCACCAAGGTCGGCATCATCGAGAGCATCGAAGTCACTCCCACCAACCTCATCGTGACGGCGATGGTGGATGACAAGGTCGTGCTCAGGAAGAGCGCTTCCGCCCAGATCTGCAACTCCTCGATGCTCGGCGGCTTCTATCTCAAGCTCCTCGAAGGCGAGGGCGAGCAGATTGATCTTTCCACGGCCTTGATCCGCGGAGAAAAGCCGACGGACTGGATGGAGGACATCGCGCGCATCTCGCGCAATCTCAACGAGCTCACTTCGTCCCCCGAACTCAAGTCCATCGTCACCAATCTCGCCGCGATGAGCATCAAGGCGCGGCAGGTGTGCGACAAGGCGGACATGGTGGTGGCCCGCATCGAGCGCGGCGAGGGTACGGTCGGCAAGCTTCTGTCGTCCGACGACACCGTCTACAAGGATCTTTCCGCGACCGTTGCCGAGGCCCGCAAGAGCGTGGAGAAGTTCAACTCCGGCAAGATCATGGAGAATGCCGAGGCGACGATGGCCAATGCGCGTCAGGTTTCCGAGAAGCTCAATCGCGACAAGACGTTCAAGGATCTCGAGGACGGCGTTGCCGCCTTCCGCAAGGCCGCCGAGAGCTTCAACATCAAGGAGACGCAGGACAAGGCGAATGCGCTTCTCGGCAATCTGAACGAGGTCGCGCTCAAGATGAAGAACGGCGAGGGCACGCTCGGCAAGCTCAATAACGATCCGAAGCTCTATGACGAGGTCAACGGACTCATCCGCGACGTCCGTCAGGTAATCGACAACTTCCGCGATACCACCCCGATCTCCACCTTCTCCTCTCTCGCCGTCGGCGCGCTGTGAGAGAGTCGTGATCGCCGGATATGATATAATACGCATTTAAATCGTCCACCACCCGATAATTTCTACGGACGGTTGAAACAAGATAAACTCTAAACAAATACAAGGAAAGACAGAAATGGCAAGAGCATACAACTTCTCCGCGGGTCCCGCGGTTCTCCCCCTCGAGGTTCTTCAGAACGCCCAGAAGGATCTCGTCGATTACAAGGGCTGCGGCATGTCCGTCATGGAAATGAGCCACCGCGGCAAGGATTACGATGTCATTCACCAGGAGGCGATCGCCACCT
>DCIL01000037.1:35674-36381 GCA_002315875.1 Verrucomicrobia bacterium UBA1727
GCGATGATCGCGATGAACTTCCTCGACAAGGGTGTCATCGCCGACTACGGCAAGCAGGGCACCTGGTCCGCCAAGGCGCTCAAGGAAGCCCAGAAGTACGCTCCGCTCGTGGGCGCCACCGTCAATGTCGCGGCCGACTGCCAGAAGGACATTCCCACCCGCATGCCGAAGGCGGACGAGTGGAAGTGGACCCAAGGCGCCGCCTTCAGCCACATCTGCTCCAACGAGACGATCGCCGGCGCCGGACTCAAGGAATTCCCGAACACCGGTTCGCCGCTCTTCTGCGACATGTCGTCCGACATCCTCTCCTGCGAGCGCGACTACAGCAAGTTCGATATGTTCTACGCCGGTGCTCAGAAGAACCTCGGTCCTTCCGGCATGGCCGTCGTCGCGATCAAGAAGGAACTCGCGGCCAAGGGTTCGGAGAAGATCCCGACGATGCTCCAGTACCGCACCTACGTCGATGAGAATTCGCTTTACAACACGCCGCCGACCTGGGGCATCTACATCTTCGGCGAGACGATGAAGTGGGTCAAGAAGATGGGCAAGGAGAATCTCTTCAAGCTCAACGCCGCCAAGGCGCAGAAGATCTACGACGTCATCGATTCGAGCGAGTTCTGGTCCGGCACCGCGCTCAAGGAGTTCCGTTCCAACATGAACGTCACCTGGCGCATCCAGAAGGGCAACGAGGAGCTCGAGAAGAAGTT
>DCIL01000037.1:36474-41143 GCA_002315875.1 Verrucomicrobia bacterium UBA1727
TCTACAACGCGTTCCCGATGGAGGGTGTTGACGCGCTCGTCGCCTTCATGAAGGACTTCGAGAAGGCGAATGGTTAAGGAACTTACCCATGTTCGGATTTAGCAGTCGCTATCGAATCTGTGAACTTTTCGGAATTCCGGTTTTCGTGAATTCCTCGTTCCTCATTCTGCTGGTGCTCTTCGTCCTGGACATGGGTTCCTTCAGCTATGGCGTGGCGTTCGCCCTGATGCTCGCCGTCTCGGTCACGGCGCATGAGTTCGCTCATGCGCTCACGGCCCGGGCGTTCGGGTATCGGACGAACGACATCACGCTTTCGCTCCTCGGCGGCTGCGCTTCGCTGATCGCATTGCCGCAGAAGGCCTGGCAGGAGTTTCTGACGGCCTTCGCCGGTCCGCTGATGAGCTTCGCGATCGCCGGCGCCGTCCTGCTTCTGGATGTCTTTCGCATCCCGGTCGAGAACGATTTCCTGAGGGTGATCCTCTATTACACCTTCTACACGAACCTGATGCTCGGTGCGTTCAATCTGCTGCCGGGTTTCCCGATGGACGGCGGCCGCATCTTCCGTTCGGTGATGCGCCTTTTTACCGACCGTGCCAAGGCGACCTACATCGCGATGATCGTCGGCCGCGGGTTTGCGATATTGCTCGGGCTCAAGGGCGCATGGTCGATTCTCAACGGCGGATCGTTCGGTTTCGTCACGATACTGATTGCCTGGATGATCTGGCGCGAGGGACATCGCGAGTATCTCGCCGCGCGTGAAGAAGAGGACTTCAGGCGATGGTCGCAAAGGGATTTCAACGCGCGGGTTTCGCCTCCTCCGTATGGGAGATAATCAGATGAAGTTGGTGCTTTTCGCGGCGGCGTTGGTGTCCGCCGTTTCGTGTTATTCTATACCCGTTCAGTACAAGGCGTCCGACGCGCTCGTTTCACCAGAACAGAAGGCGACGCGCCTTCAGGGAATGATCGGTGCGAAGGCCGAGAATTTCTTCTATCACCGCTGTTGGGGACCCGAGGCGCGCGGTGTCGTCTTCAACGAGGCGGAGTTCGCCTTCACGCATCCCGATGACGATGTCTTCAACGCTCCGGTCGGTATGTGGAAGGGCGAGTTCTGGGGCAAGCTTGCCGTTTCCGGTGCCCGCGTCGCGGAATATCGCAACGATGACGATTACCGCGAATTCCTGCGCGGCAGCGCGCTCCGGCTCATCGCGATGCAGCGTCCCGACGGCTATCTCGGAACCTACCTCGACGCCGAGTTCATCGTGCCGCCGCCGCTCGAGATCGCGAAGAAGGCGCTCGGGTGGGACTGCGACTGGAACTGGAATCTCTGGTGCCGCAAGTATACGGCGTGGGGACTGCTGGCGATCTACAAGACCACCGGCGACAAGCTCATCCTCAAGGCGGCCGAGAAGGCGGTCGAGCAGCAGATCAAGATGCTCCGTGCCAAAGGCATGAAGCTCTGCGATACCGGAACGACCGCGATGTGCGGACTTCCCCCTTGCTCGATTCTCAAACCGCTCATCCTCCTCTATCGTGAGACCGGCAACGAACTGTTCAGGGACTACGCCGGCGAAATCGTCGGCTACTGGAGCCGCGAGGGGAATCCGCCTCCGAACTTCTTCGTGAACTCAAATCGCGACACGCCGATTTTCCATTGGTACGACGGTCAGCCCCGCAAGCCGACGAAGATGTACGAACTTCTGTCGTGCCTCGATGGCGTTCTCGAGTACTATCGGCTCACCGGTGAGGCGCGGTGCCTCGACTGCATCCGCAAGATCCACGCCAACATCTGGAAGTACGAGCGCAACGTTCTTGACTCGATCGGCTACAACGACAATTTTGCGGATGGAGCACGTCACTTCAACGGTGCGACCGAACCTTGCGACATCATCCACTGGATGCGGCTTAATTACGATCTCTATGTCATCACCGGCGACGTGAAGTACGTCGACATCATCGAGCTCGCCTACTACAACGCATTCCAGGCGGCAATCAACAGGGACGGCAAGTGGGGTGCGCGCGAGGTGCGTTCCCATGAGCGGCATTCCTACAGCTTCGGACAGAGCGGTATGCGCCATCAGCATTGCTGCGTCAACAACATGCCCCGCGGCTATATGGACGCCGCGCTCGCGAATGCGACCAAGGAGAGTGCGAGCGGCGATCTGCGCGTGAATCTCTACAGCGCCTTTACCTCCGACTTCGACGATTGCTCGGTTTCGGTGAGCGGAGATTTTCCGTTCGAACCGAAGGCGATCGCGCTCATCCGCAGCGCGAAGCCGCGCAAGGTGAAGTTCCGCGTGCCGGAATGGACCGACCGCATCACCTACACGATGCTGCCGTCCGGCAAGACCGTCGCGCCTTCCGGACGCTGGTGCGAAGTCGAGGTCGGCTCCGGTACGACTACGGTGCGCATCGATTTCAAGATGGATTTCCGACTCGTCGATTTTCCGAAGACGGGAGCAGTGCTCGAAGATGATGAGAAGTACCGCACTCGCTGGCACAATTGGGGACGCGATATCGATCTCAAGGACACCTGGCGGCGTGAGGGTGCGGCGCGGCTTTATTACGGTCCGCTTCTTCTCGCGAAGTCGCGCTACTGGGGCGAGAGCGCGGAAGAAGTCATGAAGGCGGATATGAACGGCAAGGGCTGGGTGGTCGGCAATACCCATAAGTTCAAGGATGAGCGGACGATGGCCGCGTGGCTGGTGGAGTTCAAGAATCCCGCGACCGGGGAGAAGCGTCAGGTGAGGGTGTGCGATTTCGGTTCGGCCGCTGACGCGGTATTGTATCCGTACGCACGGCAGTTTTCAATTTGGTTTTAAGCAAGAGAATTCAAGATGGCAAGTAAACGTGATTATTATGAGGTCCTTGGCGTAGGCAAGGACGCAACCGCCGACCAGATCAAGTCGGCATATCGCAAGTTGGCGATGAAGTATCATCCCGACCGCAATCCCGGAGACAAGGCTGCGGAGGAGAAGTTCAAGGAGGCCGCGGAGGCGTATGACGTCCTTCACGACCAGGAGAAGCGTGCGCGCTACGATCAGTTCGGGCATCAGGCCTTCGAGGGCGGTGCGGGCGGCTACGGTGCAGGCGGAATGGACATGAACGACATCTTCGCCGCGTTCGGTGATCTCTTCGGGGGTCGCGGCGGTGGCGGTGGTTTCGGTGGCTTTGGCGATTTCTTCGGCGGCGGACGCGCAGCGCGTCCCGATCCCAACGCTCCTATGGACGGCGATGACATGTCGTTCCAGCTTGAGATTGACTTCGAGGAAGCGCTCTTCGGCAGTGAGAGGACGATTGATCTGACGGTGCCGGGACAGTGTCCCGAATGCAATGGCTCGGGCGCGGCGGCCGGTTCCAAGCGCGTCACCTGCGCCACCTGTCACGGGCGCGGAATTGTCATGGGCGGCGGCGGATTCCTCCGCATCCAGCAGACGTGTCCGACTTGCGGCGGCCAGGGGTCCACTCTTGAGAAACCCTGCCGCAACTGCCGCGGAAGGGGACAGGTCGCAACGCCTCAGCATATCTCGCTCAAGATTCCCGCTGGCATCGACAACGGTTCGCGCCTTCGCGTCGCTGGCAAGGGCGCGGGCGGCATCCGTGGCGGCGCTAACGGCGACCTCTACGTCCTGCTCCGCGTCAACCCGAGCGAGATCTTCGAGCGCGATGGACTCGACCTCGGCGTCGATGTGCCGGTCTCGCCGATCATCGCGGCGCTCGGCGGCAAGGTGGACGTGCCTACGCCGGACGGTGTCGCTCAGCTCACGATTCCCGCTGGCACTGCGAACGGACGGATCTTCCGCCTACGCGGTAAGGGCGTTGCCAATCTGCGCGGCGGCACCCCGGGCGACCTTTCGGCTCGCATCGTCATCGAAGTTCCCGCCAATCTCGACCGCAAGCAGCGCGAGGCGCTCGAGGCGTTTCAGAAACTCGCCAAGGATTCTACCTTCCCGCAGGCGCAGTCGCTTTCCAATAAACTCAAGATCTTCTATTCGCATAGGGATAAGTTGAGAAAATAGAAAGTAGAGATGAGAGATGAGAGATGAGAAAGTAGAGATGAGAGATGAGAAAATAGAGATGAGAGATGAGAAAAATGCTAATGGTTGGGCGCTGATACCGTTTCTGGTGTTTGCCGTATTCTACGTGGGGCTTTCGCTCTATGCGGGACAGAAGGGCTTCGACATGCCCTGGTACAAGGTGCCGATGCCGATTGCGTTCCTGGTGGCGTCCGCCACCGCCTTTCTCTTCGGACGCAAGCCGCTGGAGCAGAAGGTCGACATCTACGCCAAGGGGATGGGCGAGACCAACATCATGATCATGTGTCTCATCTTCATTCTCGCCGGCAGCTTCGCGACAATCGCCAAGGGCTCGGGCGCGGTTGATGCCGCGGTCGCGATCGCGCAGAACATCATCCCCTCGAACCTCATGGTCGCGGGCGTCTTCCTCGTGTCCTGTCTCATCTCGACCGCCATCGGCACTTCCTGCGGCACGATCGCCGCGGTCTCGCCGATCGCGCTCGGGTTCGCAGGTCCGCTGCATCTCTCGCCTGCGCTGCTGCTCGGCTCGGTGGTGGCGGGGTCGATGTTCGGCGATAATCTCTCGATGATTTCCGATACGACCATCGCCGCGACACGCACGCAGGGCGTACGGATGAAGGACAAGTTCATCGCCA
>DCIL01000037.1:41154-44383 GCA_002315875.1 Verrucomicrobia bacterium UBA1727
TCGCCAACTTCTTCATCGCCGCGCCCGCGGCAATCATCGCGCTCTTCCTCTACGCCGGGGCGGGGTCCACGGTGGGACAGGTCGCGGCGCCCGCGATCGGATGGCAGCAGTTCCTTCTGGTCACGCCCTATGTGCTCGTACTGGTGCTGGCGCTCGTGGGCATCAACGTGATGGCGCTGCTTTTTTCGGGGACGATTCTTTCTGCCGCGCTCGGCTTTGTGCTCGGCAAGTTCGATTTCTTCGGCTCGCTCGACCTCGTCGGCAAGGGTGCGCTCGGGATGAGCGAGACGCTGATCGTCGCGCTGCTGGCGGGCGGACTTTTCAAGCTCGTACAGGACAACGGCGGCGTTCAGTGGCTTACCGAGAGAATCTCCGCGCTCGTGAAAGGTCCGCGCTCCTGCGAGGCCGGCGTCGGCGCGCTCGTGGGCGCGGTCAATTGCTTCACCGCCAACAACACGGTCGCGATCGTCATCGCCGGTCCCATCGCCAAGGAATGTTCGGATAAGTTCAAGGCCGATCCGGTGCGCGTTGCCTCGGTGCTCGATACCGTCTCTTGCATCGTCCAGGGCATAATCCCCTACGGCGCGCAGATCCTCATTGCAATCGGCGTCGCCAAGGGACTCGACATGAAGATCGAGAGCTTCTCGCTTCTGAAATGCCTTTACTATCAGCCGCTCCTCATGCTGGCGGTGATCGCTTCGTTCCTGCTTCCTCGCAAGAACGCTGAAAGGAATCAATAGTCCATGAGCAGAATCGTTCTCGGAGTGACCGGCTCAATCGCCGCGTACAAGGCCGCGGAACTCGTGCGTCTCTTCGTGAAGAACGGCGATGAGGTAAACGTCATCATGACCGAAGCCGCCACGAAGTTCATCTCGCCCCTCACGTTCCAGACGCTTTCGCGCAATCCGGTCTACATCGACCAGTTCGCGCCGCCCGTCTCGTGGAAGCCCGAGCACATCTCGCTCGCGGACAGCGCGGATCTCGTGGTCGTTGCCCCGGCAACCGCGAACACCATCGCGAAGATGCGTTTCGGCATTGCGGACAATCTGCTTACCGCCACGCTCCTTGCGACTAAGGCGAAGATCGTGGTCGCGCCGGTCATGAATACCGGAATGCTCGAAAGTCCGGTAACCCGCGAGAATATCGCCGCGCTGGCCGCGCGAGGCGTGACGATCGTCGATCCCGATGAAGGGGAACTGGCGTGCGGAGCGTCCGGAAAGGGCCGTATGCCCGAGGCCTCGGAAATCTTCGCCGCGGTCAACGCGGTACGTTGAGTGTTTCCATGAAGCGACTTAAATACTTGGTCTTTCTCAATTGGCCGGAGCCGTGCTTCCGTGCGAGCAAGGCGGATATCGCGTATCTCAAATCGCTTTTGCCGCGGACGGCTCAAGTCGTCCCGGTCAAGACGGAGCGCGCATTCCTGAAGGAGTTGCCGTCCGCCACCCACGTGATCACCTGGCACTTCCGCCGCGAATGGTATGCGCTTGCGCCATCGCTCGAACTGGTGGCGACGCCGGCCGCGGGACGCGAACTCGTGGCGCTGCCGCCGGAGGACGCGAAGCGGCGTCCGAAAGTGCATTTCGGCGAGTTCCACGGCGAGATCATGGCAGAGTCGGTCGCCGCCTTCGTGCTCGCTTGGTCCCGCGGATTCTTCGCCCGCGGCACTTTCGGCAAGGACTGGCCGCGGAGCGAACTCGCGGGGGTCTGTCGCGAGGTCAGCGGATCGAAGGCGATCGTCTTCGGGTATGGACACGTCGGACGCGCGATCGGGCGGAAGCTTGCCGCGCTCGGAGTGGAGGTCGAGGGATACTCGCGTCATCGTCCGCTGCCTGCGGGCAAGCTCGATTGCGACTGGTTCGTTCTGGCGTTGCCGTCCACCACGGGTACGGACAACCTTATCGATGCCGCGCTTCTGCGGCGTCTGCCGCGGCGGGCGGTGCTGGTGAATGTCGGCCGCGGCAATGCGGTCGATGAACAGGCGCTTGAGCGTGCGCTTCGCACGGGGCGGCTCGCCGGCGCGTATCTCGATGTTCTCAAGGTGGAGCCGACCGCGGCGGAGCTGACGCGTCCCGGCGCAGTCAAGGCGTTTCTCGAGAACAAGGTGCCCAACGCGGTGGTGATGCCCCACGCGTCCGCCTTCTCGCCTTCATATCTCCGCCGTTGCTTCGCCGAACTTTGATTATGAAAACACTGATAAAACTCGCCCTGTTCGCTCTCGCGCCGATCATCGCATCCGGCGCCGCCTTCGAGAATGATTCCACCGTCGTCTTCCTCGGTGATTCGATTACCCATCAGGGACGCTGGACCGGATTCGTCACGCGGTATTATACCGAGTGGATGCCGGAGCGGAATGTCTCTTTCTACAACGCTGGCGTCGGCGGTGATACGGCGCGACTTGCGCTCACGCGCCTTTATGAGGATGTCACGCCCTATCATCCGTCCGTAATCGTCATCATGTTCGGAATGAACGATGTGGGCGGGGCGCTCTGGGCGGAGAAGTACGGCGAGAAGGAGAACGCGCGCAAGAAGTCCGTCCTCGACCAGTACGAGGCGAATGTCAAGAAGCTCGCGGCTCAGCTTAAGAAAGACAATCCCGGCGTACGGCTCGTGTGGTGCACGCCGTCCATCTACGATGAAACCGCGAAGATCGCCAAGCCCAATCAACCTGGACGCAACAAGGAGATGCTCGCCGGCTGTGCTGAAATCGTCAAGCGTTTCGCCGCGGCGAACGGTGAAGAGGTGATCGACTTCTTCGGTCCGATGACCAAGTTCAATGCCGAGAAGCAGAAGGCCGATCCGACCTTTACGATGGTGGGACCCGACCGCGTCCATCCGCTTGCGCCAGGCGCGTTCTTCATGGCCGGCGAATTCCTGCGCCAGCAGGGACTCGATCCCAAGGTGTCCGATCCGCTCACGCCCTGGCCGGTCACGGAGAAGTCGAAGAAGATTTCCGCGGCGCTTGCCTGCGAGTCGCGGCTTCGGGGACTCTATGCCGAGCGCTGGTTCTTGCGTCTGAAGAATATCAATCCTGATGATCTCGAGGCGGTCAAGGCCTACAGCGCCGATCTCAAGGCAAAGAAGACGAAAGGATATTTCGAGGGCCTTGTAGACAAATATGTCGCCGAATGGCCGAAGTGCGCGGAGATCAAAAGGGAGTTTCTCAAGCTCCGCGACAACGCGCGCGCAGCGAAATAAGTCATAGTTGCACCCTAATCCCGGACTTTTCGGG
>DCIL01000029.1:0-218 GCA_002315875.1 Verrucomicrobia bacterium UBA1727
TTGTGGGTGATGATCAGGAACTGCGAGTCACGCAGGAACTCCTTGAGCTGATCGACGAAGCGGCCGATGTTCGCATCGTCAAGCGCCGCGTCGAGCTCATCGAGCATACAGAACGGAGCGGGCTTGATCATGAAGATCGAGAACAGGAGCGCGACCGCGGTCATCGTGCGTTCGCCACCAGAGAGGAGCGTCACGGACTGCGGACGCTTGCCCGGAGG
>DCIL01000029.1:258-2119 GCA_002315875.1 Verrucomicrobia bacterium UBA1727
ATGCCGCATTCGAGCGGATCTTCCTCGTTCTCCAAGAGCACGAGCCGCGCCTCGCCGCCGCCGAAGAGCTTGGTGAACATCGTCTGGAAGTTCTTGTTCGCCTGCTCGAAGGTCTTGCGGAACATGTCGCCCGAAGTGTTGTTGAGGTTGCCGATGAGTTCCATCAGCTGCGCCTTCGCGGCGATGAGATCCTCTTCCTGGGCCTTCTCCTTCGCGTAACGCTCCTCAAGCTCGCGACATTCCTCGATCGCCACCATGTTTACGGGACCGAGCGCGGCGATCTCTGCCTGCAGGCGGTTGACCGTGCCCTCGAGCTCGTCCATCGGAGGCACGACCCCGCCCTTCCATTCCGGATCGGGCTCGCGCATCACGGCGTCGGCAAATAGTCCGTATTCGTCCTGCAGATGCTCGTAGACATTCTGCCGGCGCATCGTCGCTTCTGCGGCCTGCACCTCGAGTTTGCTGCGGAAGTCCCTCGCCTGATCGAGCGCGGCACGTTTGACGGCGACGGACTGGTCCGCCGCGGTGATGCGCTCGAGCATGCCCGCACGCCGCCCCCGCTCGTCATTGATGCGATCGATGAACGCCGCGGCCTTTTCCTTGAGTTCCTCGAGCTGCTCGAGAAGTCCCCCCGACTCTTCGGTAAGTCGCGCGATCGATTCCTCGTAGCCGGCGATCTGCTCTTCGCGCGCCTCGACCGCGCGCTGAAGTTCTTCACGGCGATCACGCGCGACCTCGAACTGCTGTCCGACGAACGAAAGCTCCTGCTCCATCTGCGAGACGGCGATCCGCCGTTCGGTGAAGCGCTGCGAAAGCGAAATGTTGGCGATCTCGAGCTCGCGGAGCGCACCTTCGCCCTTCTCGATCTCGCTCATCAGAATCTCGCGGTGATCGGAAGTCGAGACCTCGGTACCTTTCGGCCAGGTCTCGGTCTTGCCGTCCCGATCGACCTTGGCATCCGCCGCCAGCACGCCGGTCAGAGTCGCGCTCGCGATCTCCTGGCGCCGCTGCGTGATTTCGACACGCTTCTGCTCGATCTTCGCCTGCGAATCGTTGAAATCGCTCTCCGCCTGAGTCATCGCCTCGCGAGCGGCCTCCAGCGAATCGTTCAGGAGCTTCGTCTTCTGCTCAAGCGATTCGGACTGCATCTTGACCTCTTCGAGCGTTGCCTTCGAGGCGGCGATCTCGTTGCGGTCACGCTGGGCGAACGAACGGTATTCCTCGACGCGGCTCGCGTTGACGCCGATCACCTCGCGGGCACGCGAGTACTCGGCTTCGGCTACCGCCTGCTGGGACGCCAGTTCCTGCAGCCGCTCCTCGAGTTCGTGAATCTGCGCATGCAGCTCCTGGGCTTCGCGTTCCGCGGCACTTACACCGTCCTGTGCCTCGGCAATCGCGGAATCGACGGCATTGCGGTTGGCGACGTTCTGCTCGAGTTCGAGATCGAAGGAATGGATCTTCTGACGGGAGACGTAGATGTCGAGACCGCGCAGCTGGTCGCGCAGTTCCTTGTACTTCTGGGCCTTGCCGACCTGACGCTGGAGCGAGGCGATCTGACGCTTCATCTCCCTGAGGACGTCCGCCTCGCGCAAGAGGTTCTGCTCGGTCTGCTCGATTTTGCGCAGGGCCTCCTTGCGGTCCGCCTTGAACTTGGTGATGCCGGACGCCTCCTCGAACACCGCGCGGCGGTCTTCGGGCTTGGACGAGAGAATCGCATCGATCTGGCCCTGCGCCATCACCGAATACGAACTCGTGCCGATGCCGGTGCCCATGAAGAGATGCTGCACGTCCTTGAGACGCGAGGCCTGGCGGTTGATGAAATACTCACCCGAGCCATCGCGATAGACGCGGCGGGTGATCG
>DCIL01000029.1:2160-2666 GCA_002315875.1 Verrucomicrobia bacterium UBA1727
CGAGCTCCTTCTCGCAGTCCGCAAAGGTGATCGAGACCTCGGCGAGCCCGAGCGGCTTTCGCGTATCGGTGCCGTTGAAGACGACGTCCGCCAGCTTCGAACAGCGAAGCGCCGTCGGCTTCTGCTCGCCGAGCACCCAGCGGATCGCGTCCGAAACATTGGACTTTCCGCATCCGTTGGGACCGACGATGGCGATGAGACCGGGATCGAACTCGAGCTTCGTCTTGTCCGCGAAGCTCTTGAAGCCGATAATTTCAAGCTGCTTTAAGTACATGCGTCAGAAGGCGTTGATGTTACGGTTCGCCGTTGAACAGCGCGTTGGTGGCGTAATACGGATCGGAGGTATAGCGGCAGCCGAGACGGCGAAGCCCCGCCTGGTCGCCGGGAGTGACGATATGGGTCATGTGGACCTCGCACCCGCGCAACTCGTTGAGCTTCTCCATCGCGATCTGCGCCGCGGGATTCGTGGTCGCGGATATCGCCAGGCCGATCAGCGCCTCGTCGAG
>DCIL01000029.1:2684-2874 GCA_002315875.1 Verrucomicrobia bacterium UBA1727
TGAGCGAGGTGTAGCCGACCTTGAGTATATCCTGCTTCATGTGGGCGATCGACTGGATGATGTTCGGGCCGATGAGCGGCAGCTGCGCGGGAATTCCCGAAAGCGTCTTGACCGCATTGATCACCGCGGCGGCCGCGGCGTGCATCTCGTCGGAATTCCGGCCGGTGACGATGCGCCCGTCCTTGAGCTG
>DCIL01000029.1:2891-3314 GCA_002315875.1 Verrucomicrobia bacterium UBA1727
GCTGAATCGCCGCGCCCGAGACGATGGTGCCGCCCGCCTTGCCCTTGCCCTGAATCTGCGCGACCTCGGCACAACGCCGCGCCGCTTCTACGACGACACGATCCTCGGTCTTGAGCCCGAGCTTGTCCATCAGATCCTTCGCCCGCTCGACCATCGTGCGATCGGTCGAGCCCTCGGCAAACGCACACTGGTAGCGCAGGAAGCGGCGGATGATCTCCTGCTTCGAGGCATTGCGCACGATCTCGTCATCGATGATGCCGAAGCCGATGCGGTTGACACCCATGTCAGTCGGCGACTTGTACGGACACGACCCCTTCGTCATCTTCTGCCAGATCGCGACCAGAAGCGGAAACGCGTCCACATCGCGGTTGTAGTTCACCGTCTCGACGCCGTACGCCTCCTTGTGATACGGATCGATCATGT
>DCIL01000029.1:3364-19032 GCA_002315875.1 Verrucomicrobia bacterium UBA1727
ATGTTGAGCGGATGGTCGAGCGACAAGTTCCAGACCGGGAAGGACTCGAACTTCGAATAGCCGGCCATCTTGCCCTGACGATACTCGTGGTAGATCTGAGTGAGACAGGTGGCGAACTTACCCGAACCCGGCCCCGGCGCGGTGACGACCACGATCGGCTTTTCGGTCTGGACGTATTCGTTCTTGCCGTAACCGATGTCCGAGACGATCGTATCCACGTCAGCCGGATACCCCGCGGTCTTGTAGTGGTAGTAGACACGCACCCCGCGGCGCTCGAGCTTGGCGCGGAACTGCTTGACCGCCGTCTGCTCGTTGTAACGGGTGATGACCACACCGCGCACGAGCAACCCGAGCGAACGCAGGTCGTCGATGAGCTTGAGCGCGTCATCGGCGTATGAAATGCCGAAATCAGCGCGCATCTTCTTGCGCTCGATGTCACCGGCGAACAGGCAGAGTATGACCTCGGCCTGATCTTTCAGGGACTGCAACAGCCGGAGCTTCACATTGGGATCGTAACCGGGCAGGCAGCGCGCGGCATGATAGTCGTTGATGAGCTTGCCGCCGAATTCAAGATAAAGCCGCCCGTATTTCCCAGCGCGGCGACGAATCTCCTCGGATTGCTCCTTGAGATACTTATCGTTGTCAAAACCAAGTTTCATGGCTACTCCTATTTCCCATGAACTTCGTCAAGAATGGCCTGGATCTTCGACTTGCACTGGCCGCAACCGCCGCCGGCCTTGGTGAAATTGGTGACCTCTTCGACGGTCGTGAGCTGATTCTCGGTGATCACGCGGCGAATCTCGTTCTCGCTCACATTGTAGCAGCTGCAGAGGATGTCCGCCTCCAGACTGCGATCGCAGTTCTCGCCGGTCTCGTAGTTCTTGATCGCCGCCTCCATCGCCTCGCGGCCCATCACCGAACAATGCATCTTCTGGGGCGGAAGGCCGCCGAGATAGTCGGCGATTTCGGCATTGGTGATCTTCTTGGCCTCTTCAAGGGTCTTGCCGATCACCATCTCGGTCAGGGCCGAACTCGAGGCAATCGCACTCGCACAGCCGAAGGTCTGGAATTTCGCCTCGCAAATCTTCCCGTCCGCGTCAAGCTTGAACTGAAACTTTAGCGCGTCGCCACAGGCCAGCGACCCCACCGTGGCGGTGCCGTCGGCATTATCAATCGTACCCACGTTCCGCGGATTGCGGAAGTGGTCCATCATCTTCTCAGAGTAGTTCCACATAATGGGACACAATTATACCATAATCCGCCCGTGCCAATCAATGCGTTCCCCGAGCGCGCCCGCCCCGTAGACGGCATCTTCCATTCTACACCTACACCTTTAATCTACACCTAATTCTTCCACTCTTCAACTTCAACTCACGACATCAACTAAACGAGCCCGTACCGCTCTGCGTTACCGTGCCAGAACTTCTCACGTTCCTCGTCGGTCAACTCGGCGGAAATCTGATTCCAGGTATCAGTCATTACCTTGAGATTCTCGTAGGGATAATCGCTACCGAAGATGATGCCATCGATGCCAATCACCTTCTTCGCAAGGAGGAACGCGTCCTTCGAAGTCATGCCGCTCGTCGTCATGATGACGTTACGGTTCTTGAAGTAATAGGACACGCGCTCCTTCATCTTCACCTCGTCGTCATGGATCCACGCAAAACGATTGTCGATGCGGTCGAGAATGTAGGGATAGTATTCGCCCATATGACCGAGGATCATCCGGAGTTTCGGGAACCGATCGAAAGTGCCGTTAAGAATGAGCCTGAGCGACGTACGCATCGTGTCGAGGCCGAAGCCGAGCCCCGGCGCGGCAAAGACGTAACCCATGTCCTTCATATCCGCGTCATCCGAGGAATGCGGATGCATATAGAACGCACAACCGAGTTCCTCGCACTTCGCCAGGAGCGGCAAGTACTTCGCCTCATAGAGATGACTGTTTCGGTAGTTGGAATGCGTGTGCCAATACTTAAAGCCGAGTTCCTTGACACAACGCTCCAGTTCGGCGATCGCCTCGTCCACATACATCGTCGGCAACGCCGCGGCACCGACAAAGCGTCCGGGATACTTACGCATGAGTTCCGCCACGGCATCGTTGGACATCTTCGCGAAACGAATACTATCCTCCTTCGGCAGCTCCTCATGCGCGGGTGAAACACCCATCACAGCAACATCAACGCCACACTTGTCCATCTCCGCAACGCGACGCTCGCCAAAGTCCATCAGTTCATCGATAAGAGGATAGGTGTTGGTGATGGTACCGAACTTGGAAGCCGCACCCTCTCGCAGCTCCAGCACCTTCGTGTCCGGATAGTACCTCGGAGCCGTATGCTGACCCGTCAGATACTTGATAAGCTCAGGATGGTAATAATGAAACTCGCAATCGACTTTCTTCATTTCATGTTCTCCTATAACCTTGGGTACAACCTTGGGGACCCCACACGAGGCCAACCACCTTCTTTTCTTTGGTTGGAATTATATCATATTCAGAGGTCGGAATTTTAGCTTGTGCATCATTCATCGCCCTGCCCAAACCCGGCAGCACGCACGAATTCCAATATTTTCAGGGGTCATGCGGGGTCTGTCCCCGAGGTTTAAGCGAACGTGAGCGTGCGGTCCTTGAAGTCGGGACGATAGACGTTCGCAATGGACGTGCCGCCCGAGCAGTCAAAGCGCATCCAACGCGCCACCTCCCTGTCTGCACTTACGCCACGTTCCCAGCGGCTATCCTCCATCCAAGCACCGATGCCCCTGCATCCGCCGGCAATCCGACAATGCCGTGCGCCCCAACGTTCTTAGCATGGAAGCACCTGCCCAGCGCAAACGCCATCCCCATCACGAACGCCGCGCTTCCATACACCCTTCCCGCCCCGATCTGCGCCCTTCTCGCCATACACCATTCTTCGGGGACAGTCCCCGACAAAACTTCCATTTTCGGATCAATTTCGCTCCAACACCACAGATAGTCCTTTGCTTGGCTTACTATCCCGGCACGGACTGGATTGTAGAGAACATACTTGATGCAAGTGGCGAGGTAACGTCCGTCTTCAATTAGCGTCGACTTGAATCGACCTGCCCAAATGCTGCCGGTATAGTCGTGGTCTCGGCGATACCAGCGGTTGAAAAGCTCCTTGAATTCCTTTATGAACGCACTGATGTCATTCATCCGCAACAGAAGGCGCTTGCGTTCTTCATCAAGCGACGCGTCAAGGCCCGCCGCATGCAGGTCCTTCCAATGCTCCGCGAGCTCCTCGGCAGCTTTCGCGCCCTTCAGTACGCCGACGCGGCGGATCAGTTCTTCATCGGCCAATGGCGAACCGTCACGCGTCACTCGGACAACGACATGGAAGTGATTGCCCATCACCGCGTACGCGCGGATCCGCACGCCACAGAACTCCGCCGCGCGCTTCAGCGCGTCCGCGAGACGCGTCTTTACCTCGCCATTTTCGAATAGGAATCTCTTGTCGTTTGTACGCGACATGAGATGATAGTCAGCGACACCAGTCTCCGACATTTTGACTCTTGCTGTTCTTGCCATGTTCAGGCCCTCCGTCAATGCGTTTTACGAGATATGTGCAGACACGCGTCCACACATCGCATTCACGGAACCGGACCTGCGGTGGTCCTCCGTAGGGCGATTACGAATCGATCGCGAACGATCAACCCGCGCGCTCCTTCTGGAGCTACGCCGTTACGGCCTCCGCATCTACCTCGTTCATAGCCTTGGCTCCCGAAGCTCCGAATACGGAGTAAGCTAGGTTCCCCCTTACATCCACATCACGCGGCATCCGTTCCGAGGAACGAGGCGTATTATGGCATATTTCAGGAAAAGAGTCAATAGGGCAAAGAAAATCAACAACCACACCGGGGCCTGTCCCCGAAAATTCCCTAACCCGGTAGCACGCACGAAAGCCAATATTTACAAGGGTCGTGCGGGGTCTGTCCCCAGAGGTTTATATAGATCTATCCTCTTCTCGATGACGCCGGATTCAGGAGAGGAGATTCTGACTGGCGTCACCTTGCCGTCCGGCGAGAGAAGTCGCACGGACGTTACATGTCCGGCAACGCACTTGACCTTGAGATAGACCTTGTCGCCTTCTACCCGGCAATCGAGGACATCTTCATAACCACGCGTGATGTGGCGGTCGGACGAAAGGAGTATCGGCTTGTCGCTTTTTGGATGCACCGTCAGGAGACGGACGGCGTGCGGCGGAATGCGCATCGAAAAGCGGCTCCGACGAAAGCCCTGCCAGGTTTCGGTCCACGTTTCGTAGACGGCGTATTCCTTCGTCGGATCAAGGCCAATCTCGTCAAACGAGAAACCGACTTCCTTTTCCGTATCGTCCCAATTGAAGAGCGCGACCGTATTCCACGCCTGGTAAGGAGTCTTCACCGCGAGATTCCAGATGTCCTTGAGTTCTGGAATTGGATAAAGATCCATCGGACGCGTATCGGCGACTGGCAGATCCTGACGAACGAGCGCCAACCGCTCCTGCGGCAATTCGGCAATCTTATCCCCAGCGAACATCACGCCGCCGGGCAAGCCGACCACCGTCGTCGTCACACGCGCCTCTTCAAGCGTCAGGGCCTTCGGATCGACCATCAGCGTATCGGGATCATTCCACGCAACGATGTTGTTATGGTAATTGCGGCGAAGCGTCATCGCGGCCTGATGCTTGATATGTTCCCAGTCAACGGGCTGGTTGGGACTTACGATATCCCCTCCGATGCGCGTCGCATCGCAATCTTCAATGCCAGGCGCGGTCGCCGCGGCACCGCAGGCGAGGAAGTAACTCTTCTCACCCATCGCCTCACGGAACATGTGCGTGAATCGGTAGACGGGATCGATCATATCGGACTTCGCCATGTTCGACTTCAGATCGGGACGCATCAAGCCGAGCGATGGCCAGCCCAGTCCCGCGCCCATGCCGTCAATCTTGAAAAACTCGTAACCCCAGTCCTGAACGTAAGTGCGAATCATCTTGCGGACATGATCGACGACATCGTCATTCGTGTAATCGAGAATGTACCTTCCTGGCCAGAAGCTGACCGGATTCCCCTTCTGATCGTGAACGAACCACCGCTTGTGCGCCTCGTAGAACGCCTTATCGCCCGTCCCCCAGGGGACAATCCAAAGTCCCGGTTTGAAACCGAGCGAGCGAATCTCGTCCGCCACCGCCTTCATACCCTGCGGAAACTGCTTCTCATTACAGGAGAGATCAAGATGATGGAAGTTCGCGACCGGCAGCACGTCCGAATTGCCCTGCCAGCTCTCGATGGACCAAATCTCGAGACCGTACGGCTTCAAGAGCTTTGCCGCGGCTCGCGCCTCACGCAGGTTGTCCTCCGCCGTCGCCTGATCGAAGTAGATGTTCCACGCCATCCATCCCGTTGGCGCATGCGGCGCCCGCACACGGTTGATCGCCTTGTAGTGCGGCATGTTGCGTTTCTTGAAATAATCAGGCGTTACACTGACCGCGACTTCAACGTCATTAGATCCGTACAACCGCACGTGGAAACGTCCCGATGACTCCGTCTTGACCGAAACGCCGCCGTCGGACGAAAACCTGACGAGCGTATCGCGTTCGCGCAGGAAGATCGCGTCATTGAGCGCGGAATCGGCGAGCGGCGTCCCGAAAGAAACGACTCGATTCCCCCTCGGCTCCTTCACGCGACACGGAATCGCGTCCGCATCGCAGACAACATCCAAGTCAAGTTGAAACTCTCCGTATAGCGAGGGAATAGAACCGCCACTTCCGACCTGATGCGCATACAAAGAAAGACGACCGTTGTCCCTGCGCTCGCTCAAATACCCACGAACGCATCCGCGATTGTCTACGAACGCCTTGCGGGAAGCGGGATATCTCTCGGGACACGGCACGAGCTTAAGCGCGCCGCGAGCGCTGGAGAACGCACAGAATCCCTCAAAGGAAACGCCAGAATCCGTCCAGACAAAATCGGGAGCGCCGGCAAATGAGACAACGGAATTAACAAGAACTATCGTAAATGTGAGTAATCGTTTCATGATAAGCTTATAAAACTATAGGGACCCCGCATGAGGCCTGAAAATATTGGGTTTCTGTTCAGATTCGCCATCTTCTTCATTACAATGTTCTATTCTTTGGTTGGAAGTATATCAAACTCAGGTGGGGAGTTGAAGTCAGAAGTTGAAGTTGAAGTTGAAGAGCGGACGGGTAGGTTTTAGGCGAAGGCGAAGTTGAGGAGTCGAAGATTAGTCCAAATCTCCACGGTTAAACCTGATTACGACGAGGGCGTTTGGTTCGAGCTCGAGCTTCGCCTCGTTGCCTTCTATCGCTACCTTCGCCTGATCGATACCGTCGTAGGCTACGGGACGCCACCCCTGGACCGACAGCACACCCTTGGCCTGGCGATTGCGGCAGGTACAGGCGACAACGGCAAGCTCGTCGTTGCGGACGAAGACATTCGCCAGCAGGTCCCTGGGCGACGAGTTGGAGAGTCCGTCAGTAGCGAGAAAGCGTCCCTCGACAAGCACCGGAAACTTCGCGCGCAGGCGATTGACCTCTGCCAGGCGCGACTGGTATACGGGAGTGTCGTCAATGAGTCCGCGGCAGCGCCAGATCTCGACATCGCTGCGAAGACCGACCAGGAGGTTGTGGTTGACGCGCCAGGGAATTTCGGAGTCGTCCCGAATCTCGCGATCGGAGAGGACGCATTCGGGGAAGGCGTAGCGTGCCCAGTCCGTGAAGTTCTCGGGACCCGTCGCGCCGATGAGATTGTGCATGTAGTCCACATTCTGGGCGCAACAGTCGACGAAGATCTCGGTGCCGAGCGCGAAATCGTGGAGCCCCTTGGACTCAATGTAGTCCCGAAGGTCAGCAAGCGCGGCGGCCTTGGCGGCGATGGTGCGGGTCTGGGGAATCGGGAACTCGCCTGAGGTATCCCAGGTCGTGGTCGACTCGCAATAGCCGAGCTGATCGAAGAAGACGCCACTCGCACCGAAATCGATCGCGCGGTCAACTGCCTTGCGCAGGAACTGCTGCCATTCGGGACAGCGATGATCGGCTGAGGCGAACGAGCGCGCATTGTAAAGCCGCGTGAAGACGCCGGTGCCGGCGAAGCGGTACTCTTCGATGTAGATCTCGCCTGCGTTGGTCTTGAGGGCGATGCGCTTTCCGGGACCCTTACGATAATAGTCGCTTTCGGTGTCGATCAGCTTGCCGTTGAAGTAGAGCAGGAAGTTGTGGCCCGACTTGCGATACGCGGCGATCTCGCGTTTCCAGTCCGTCTCGCTCGCCCACTTCTCGTCACAGGCGAAATAAGAATCGGGATAGCCGTTGTCCATGCCGCGCGCCCACCATCCAAAACAGAGCATGGTGTCGAGTCCCGCGGCATCGCCGGCCTTGGCGATGCGTCCGTTGAGATCGGCGGGCGAGTAGTAGGTTGCGCCATACTGATGACGGAAGATCGTCCGGTGCCAGCCGGTCATCCGGCGTACCCACGCTGGGACCGGCCGCTTCTTCCACCACGAGTTCGCCCATGCGCGATAGCGTTTGGCGGTCGCGGTCCAGTTGCCGGAATAGGGACAGATCACGTTGGTGTCGTTCGTCCACTTTCCACCCGCGATGACGCTCGGGAACTTTGCAAGACCGGCTTCGACCACGGTGAACTTGCCGTTGGCATCCGGCCAGCAGCGAATCACGTGGATCGTATCCTGAAAGGTCGGATCGTGGCTTGCGACGTAGAGTCCCTCGGTTTCGGTAAGAATGGCATAACAGTTGGCAGTGGTGTGGCTCGGATACTTGAGCGGACCTCCCCAGACCTCGAATTGGCGGAACTTCTGGTCCTCGATCATGTAGGAGGGACTTTGTCCCGGACGGACGATATGACGAATCGGATCCTTGATGCGCTTGCCGCCGAGATGGGTGTTGAGCAGTTCCGCGTCCTTCGGCAGCCTACAGTCCGTCACCAGCGGATACTGCAGTTCACGCACGATCGTGTGCGGCTCGGAGTTATTCAGTTCGGACTTGAAGCGAACCTGTCCGTCGTCCTCGAGCGTGAGCGTGAGGCGAAGCGAAAACTTGAGCTTCTCGCCGCGCACCCTGAGCGACGGATAGTCGATGATAAGCGAATTCTCGCCGTTTCTGCTGACCGTCGCCTGCTGTTCGGTGGCATCAATCGGAATCTCCTTCTCTTCGCACACTGCCGCGGTGGGGGTTCCGGGCGGCGTGAGGCGGCGGTCGAAATACATGCGCCAGAGCCGCCCGCCGCCGCACCAGTTCCATCCGGTGCGCTTGTTGGAAAACTCGGACATATTGCCGCGCTCGTCAATCCGCACGCGGGTGAAATCGTTTTCCAGAACCTCGGCGGCGTCAATCGATCCTGCGATAAAAAGCGTTCCGAAAAGGGCACAACGGAACGGTGACAGCCCTGATAATATTGGGTTTCTGTTCATATTCGACATCTTTGTCACTACAATGCTCTATTCTTCGGTTGGAAGTGTATCATATTCCGGCAGTGGAGTTGAAGTCCCCTCATTACCCCATCTGTCGACACTTGAAACGCGATATTCACCCTCGCCAGTGATCGGATGCGAAGTCGCAACGGTCGAGGCGATCTGCTTTCCATTCTTGTAGACGCGGTAATAGACGTGTTCGGCATCGGTACAGGCGTTCCAGATGACGCAACCGGTCTTCACCTCGACGCCGGTGACGGGCGACGGCACACGGTCGGTGTAGTCCGTCGTGAAGAACGTGAGCGAACGCGCAGGTATCGTCGCTGAGAAGACGTTGTCCTTCGTCGGTTTCACGAGTCCCTTCGGCGGCTGCAGGTCATTGAAGTCGTTGTGCGGCGGATTCGCGCTATCATACTCGTAGACACGCAGGGACTTCGTGAGCTTGTGTGCGGACGTGACGCGGATCGTCTTCGCCGGTCCCCAGTTGACGACGGCGATCGAGCACGAGCCGTCCGGATTCGTCACCGCGCCGACGCGCAGATCGCGGTCAATCGTCTCGCTCGGCAGGTGCCGCGCCCCCTTGCGGAAGAGCTTGACGAGATAGCCCATCGTATAGAGATCGGGATAGGCCGAGTAGTCATGTTCATCGTCGCACCAGCGAAAGAGTCCGTTCTTGTTGTAACGGATGTCAAGGCCGAAGCCGGAAAAGCGTGCCACGTCATAACGCGCCTTCTCCTCCGGCGAATCACCGCACTCGCGCAGGAACGGATCGGGATAATCGACCATAGTCCAGCTTACGCCGTGCATCGCTCCGCCATTCAAGACGGCAATTCCCATCTCGGCGCGCGAAATCGCCGATTCGCGTGCGAACACGCTACCGGGTTGACGAAACGCGCCATGTGCGTCATCCCGCATCGCGCCAACGCCATAGCTCGCATTCCGACCAGTGAAGCCGAACTCACCAACCGAAATGCGCTTCTCCTTGCGCGCGCACCGAGAGGCGAGGTTCGTAACGGCGGCATATAGGTTGTCATACGTCTTCCGGTCGCCGTTCTTGTTCGTGCGCTCGTAAAGATGCCAGCAGTAGACCTCCGTCTGCTCGTTCACATTCGTGAGCGCCCAGTCGATGTCCGACATGCGCGAATAGCCGGAGGAATCAGGCGACATCAGGCCGATGTCAAGATCATGGCGCACGAACGCACGGTGAAGCCCTTTCAGGATGGTGGCGAAGATATCCCAATGCCCCTGACCGAACCAGGCGTAGGTCGGGCCTACCGAAAGCTCGTTGCATACCGCATAATAACGCAGTTTGGTGCACCGGCGCTCCTTGACGAGATACTCGAGGCGCGTAGCGACATCCTCGCAGTAGCGCTCGGCGTCAAAGTCTTCGGTAATGACAGGCATGCGTCCCGGCACGATATAGAGCGTCGTCTCCGCCTTGCGGAAAGTCCGGTCATAATAATCGGCAAAACTGTCCATCGCCTCCTTCGTCCAGTTATGAAAACCGGCGAAGACTCGCGAATACGTCGGCGCAATCTCGAGAAACGACTTGTAGACGCGCTCGTTCTTGAATTCCTCACTCATCAGCGCTGTCATCGTCGCCTCGGAATTGTGAAAGCCGAAGCCACCCCAGAGCCAACGGAAGACGGGCTTGGTGAGCGTGATCTCGCTCACCGGTTCCGCCAGCGCCGTTAGGGCCAGTCCACACACCATCGCAGCCACCACCGAAACCTTTGGGGTATGTCCCCAGAAATGCGACTTCCGAATCCTATACGGCCACTCCACAATTAGTCGCGTTACCCAATGCCAGTGGAATGTTCGGCAGAGAAAAACCTGAAGCCGTTTGATTAAGGGAAGCGTCGCGGAGATTTCTGCAAGACCATCCAAATGCGCGAACCACTCGTCCCATGGCTGTGGAATGATCCGCTGAAGTTCAAGTGCCGACGCGCCGAATGCGCTATCAATCATACCGCCGACTGCCTCGTTTCCAATCGGCAGTTTGGTTCCGCCGTACAGACTGAGCCATTTTCTGGACGACCCCATGCGATCACGAAGGCGCTTTAAAGTTGGCTTCCGCCAAACTGTTGAGCCATCATGCTGACGATAGCCGTACACCACCTTGTCTACGTCAACAACACGCTTTGCACGCTTTATGCATGAAAGAAGGAATAGATTGTCCTCGCCGAAGGAATAATCCTGGAATCCCTCAGGGGGCAGAACGCTACGATGATACGCGTAGCTAGTCCAATGGCATATCAAGGTTGAATCACATCCCGCAGTCTGCCACGACCGCTCATCTTCAAAGGAAACACGTCTGAAGCGCATCAAATCCGCACAGTCTGCCCGCAACCCGATCTCGCAAAAGAACTCAGGAGCGATGAGATCATCGCCGTCCACGAAAACGAACCAGTCTCCAGTTGCTTTGGCAATGCCTGCATTGCGCGCATGCGAAACACCGCTTCCATCGCAGATTTCAATAATCTCGACTTCGCCATCGTACGCCGCTCGTGCCGCCTCGATACTTGAACGGCATGCGGCAATCCACCGATCACATTCCCATGTCGTGACTATGACACTAATCCTCATGCTCAAAGATCTCCGCAAGCAAAGAGCGTACACGCGCCCGATCGTCATCGGTGCAATATTCGGTATCGTTTAGACAGAAGAACTTGGGACGATCCTTGCGAATCCATTCGGCGATCTTTCTATCCGAAAGACTCAGGCAAAGCGACGTGTACGGCATCATGCCAAGTAGACGCCTCAAGCGCACCCAACGATCGCAGACCTTCCTGACACCACGTCCGTTCTTCACCGCAAAACAGGACATCACATCACGGTGAAACTGATCAGATGTCCGATATCTGAAGCTGGCCGAACGAAGTGTCTCCTCCGGATACTTTGCCCAGAAATCAACAAAGACGCTCTTAAGATATCCATCCATGTTATGATGCGGAGGCCGCGTATAGGGATCGTTCAGGAACAGTCGCGAATACTGCAGCATTCCTTCATAATCGTTCCGCGGCGACCCGACCATTATGTCACCATATCCGGAATAACGGCAGATCATCCGTCCCTTGCGGTCAAAGAAATCTTCCGGCAAAACGGGGCGCCCGAGGAACATGTCGTCGTTGGCGTAGACGAAGCGCTCGCTCAAGCCCGGAATGCGGTAGATCCACAACTCTATAGCCGCCGAATTATTGAGCTTTATCGTAGCGGGCTGCACGATTTCGTTGAGCTCTACGATTTTAACACGCTTGTTTTCACTCAACCATTCCGGAATCACCGTTCCGTCATTGACCACCACGAAGATGTTTCGGAACCAGGGCGCGAAACGATCAACGCTCCTTATCGACCAGTAAAGCTCTCCATTATCGCTCGCCCTGCATTTCTCTATGCCCTTCGGAGGATCCTTCTCGCCATACCAGACGTAGACCAGATCAATCGGTTCCGAAAGCTTTCTCCTGGTCGCATAGATCACATCGACAACGAATTCTGCAATGTCGCTCACAACCTTGGCCCAACATAGTCCGAGAACACCAAAGGGAACACCGCACAACAACGCCAACATTCCAATCGGCTTCTTCCAGGCGTCGGTTCTAAGTATGTCTGCACTGCGTCCATCGGCACGCAACCACACCAGAGCAATATTACCACCAGCAGTAAACAGCTGTCCGAAAATCAGAATCCGCATATACGGCACGCAATCGAGCCATTTATCCCCGAGCACCATACCGACGATTTCAGGGGCCCATATCCACAGCACCAAAAGACCCGGCCAAAGCAATGCGATGTTAATCACCCAGAATCGCCTGGCAATCCTCGTCTTATCAGCACCTCCGGCAAACGTCGGCAAGGCAATACGTCCGACGCTCTCATTTACGATCTCTGCTGGCAATCTTGCCCAGCGATTTCCACGCACAAAGAGTCCCACCGCCGCCGAAGACCATAACTTACCAATCACCAGATTATAGCTTTCGGTATAGAAGGTGTGAATGATTGAACTCACCATCAACTTCGTTCCGTAAACAAGCATCTTTCCGAACTCCGAGCCGAAGTCGCACTTCACCTCAAGCACCGCATTCTCCGTTCTTCTTCCGAGCCAAAGCACCATAACCGTACGCACCGAAGCACCAACTACGCCCATCCAGGCGATGGACCAGACACCCCAGCCGCGCCATGCGAGCACGATGGCAACACTCGCTCCGACGATGGAACTCACTCCATTGGCGAAGGCCAGCCGTCCGAATCTCTCCTCTCGCGTCATCCGTGCAGCCGCCACCACCGCGGCGGCATTGATGATAAGGCCTATGGCCATCACCCACATCAGAGATGCGAGCATGGGATTGTCGTACCACCGCGCAACGAGAGGAGCACAGGCGGACAACACCACGTATATCGCCAGCGCCACCATCACATTCCAGACAAACACTCGCCGCTCAAGCCGAACGATCGCCTCACTGTGACAGATTACCAAGGCCGTACCAAGTCCGCTTTCCGAAAGGCAGATGCCAAGTCCCAGGAAAATACCCAGCATTGCCGTAAGTCCGAAATCCGATGGCGACAGCAACCGCGCCAACACTACGCTTTGAAGAAAGCTGATTACATACACGAGGATCTTTTCCATCCCCGTGTACATGACACCGGATAACATCCGTCCCCGCATACTACAGCGTCACACCGTTCTTGAAGATGGCGATGCCGGAGGCACCGTTGATTTCGTTCTTCGCCTTTTCGCCGGACGCCACCGCCAGCACTTTTGCCGCGAAGCGATCGGTATCGGGACACGACATCGCGTTCCAGTCGATCCAGTTCGGCTTGTCCGCCGCGAGACGGTCGTTCGTCGCGACCTTGAGCGTCGGCACCACGCATCCGAAGGGCGTGCCGCGTCCAGTCGTAAAAAGAATGAGATGACACCCAGCCGCGGCAAGTACCGTCGAGGCGACAAGATCGTTGCCGGGACCCGTCATCAGCGAAAGGCCGTGCGCGGAAACATGCTCGCCGTAATCGAGCACGTCTTCAACGGGAGACGAACCGCCCTTCTGGACGCAGCCGAGCGACTTGTCCTCGAGCGTAGTGATGCCGCCTGCCTTATTGCCCGGCGAGGGATTCTCGTAGCAGACCTGGTGATGCGCTTCGTAATATCCCTTGAAATCATTGATCATCTTGACGCACTTCTCGAACACCGCGCGCGTGCGGCAGCGCTTCATGAGCAGCGTCTCCGCCCCGAACATCTCGGGCACTTCCGTAAGCACCGTCGATCCACCGCGGGCGATGAGCCAGTCGGAAAAGCGTCCGACAAGCGGATTGGCAGTGAGTCCCGAAAATCCATCCGACCCGCCGCACTTGAGTCCCACGACCAACTCTGAAACCGGAACCTCAACGCGCTCTTTGGGACGCGCCGCGTCCAACTCCTTGATGAGTTCGAGTCCCCGCTCGTATTCGTCGCCCGGATCCTGTGCGCGGAGGAAACGGATGTTGAGGGTTGAGAGAGTTGAGAGGCGGGATTTGAAGGATTCGAGAGTGTTGTTCTCACAGCCGAGGGCGACCACGAGCACGCCGCCGGCGTTCGGATGGCGACAGAGTGCAGCGAGCAGGTTTGCGGTCATCTCGTGATCCGCCCCCATCTGCGAACAGCCGTACGGATGCGTGAGCGCCAGTCCGCCGCAACTTTTCGCGAGGCGCTCGGCAAGATTGTTTACGCAGCCGACGAGCGGCACCACCCAGATGTCATTGCGGATTCCGACTCGTCCGTCGGCATGGCGATACGCCTTGATCGTCGGCACGTCAGCGGTACGCGGCAAATCGGTGAATTCGGGATCGTACCGATATTCAAGCACCTCACCGAGATTCGTCTTCACGTTGTGGACGTGAACGTGTTCGCCCTTCTTGATCGGCTGGGACGCCTTGCCGATCGGCATTCCGTATTTGATTACCTCTTCACCTGTCGAAAGATCGCGAAGCGCGTATTTGTGTCCGTCTTCGCGAATCTCGACATTGTCTTTCGGATTGATGATCATTGGGCGGCATCGAAGTGACGGGCAATGGCATCGTAGCCGAGCATCATCCGCTCGGGAAGCTTTCCGTAAAGACGATAGTAGTCCGCCACGATCGGCAGGCAGCGCGCCTTCCATTTCGCCGCGGTATTTAGCGCGATCGACTTGAGCTGATGGTGGGCGAAAGGATTGGCGAAACGCTCGAGTACCGATTCGGCGTAGGCGGTCTTCTCGGCATCGGGCAGATTCACCGTCGGATAAATCTCCTCGAAGATGACCGCGCGCAGGAAGGCGTTGAGCTCCTTGTCTTCGATGCACTGGGCAACTTCGGTAAAGCCCTTCTCGAGTCCCACATAGACGAGCGTCGTGTGCGCGGCATTTAGAAAGCGCACCTTGCGCGTACGGTAGGGCTGCATGTCGGCCGTGTAGACGACATTGATTCCCGCCTTCTTGAGCGGCAGTTCCGCTTCGAGATCAAAGAGTTCGCCGTTGGCCAACCGCGGCACTTCGATGACGAAGAAATGGAAAGGTTCACCGCAGACGAGCGTTTCATCGCGCTCTCCGAGCTCGGCGGCATAACGCTCGGCGGACTCGGCATCGGGACGCCCCGCAACGATTCGATCGACGAGCGTAGAGCAGAAGACGCATTCCCTCTTGATCCAATCAACGAGCGCTTCGCTCGCATCCTCATCCTTCGCATGGGCGAAAACACATTCGCGGAGCTTATTCCCGTTATGCTCGATGAGCTCGCAGGGAATGAAGACGAGACCTCCGAGACCCGCGGCAAACCGCGCCTTCAAAAGCCGCAGCACCTTGGCCGGAAAAGTATCGGCCCCCTTCACGTACTGGATTCCCGCCTCGGTCGTATTGGAGACGACGAAACGAATGTCGGGATCGTTCGCGTATTTCTCGAGATTCGCCGCGAGATCAACGCCCTTGACGCAGTTCACCTCGCCGAGTTCCTCGACCGTCTTGCCTTCGATCACACCGCGCAGACAGGTGTGGTAGCGCCCGCCGCGCTCGTTGAGGATCTTCGAAGGGACGGAGAGTTCCTCGCCGATCGGCTGGATGATCTCAACCGCACCGTCAAAGCCGGTGCGCTCGTTCATACGCTGGACCATCCAGTCGATGAAGCACCTGAGAAAATTGCCTTCGCCGAACTGTAGGACCTTCGTCTTCATATCATCAACCGAGCTGATTGAGGAAGCGAACGTCGTTCTCGTACAGCCAACGGATGT
>DCIL01000029.1:19072-19213 GCA_002315875.1 Verrucomicrobia bacterium UBA1727
GAATGCCGTACTTGATCATCGCGATACGCTCGACGCCGAAACCGAAGGCGTAGCCGGAGACCTTTTCGGGATCGTATCCGACATGCTTGAAGACGCGCGGATCGACCATGCCCGCACCGGCGACTTCGATCCAGCCGGACT
>DCIL01000029.1:19270-19459 GCA_002315875.1 Verrucomicrobia bacterium UBA1727
CGTGGCAGGTGAAGTCCACCTCGACCGAAGGTTCGGTGAACGGGAAGAAGTGGGGACGAAAACGAACCGTCACGCCATCACCCATCATCTCCTTCGCGAAATACGCGAGAACGGACTTGAGGTCCGCGAGCGAAACCGGCTTCTCTTCCGTCCAATCGACATAAAGACCCTCGATCTGATGGAAGTTCG
>DCIL01000029.1:19553-20778 GCA_002315875.1 Verrucomicrobia bacterium UBA1727
TCTGCACGGGCGAGGTCTGCGTACGCAGGAGGCAATCGTCGTTAAACCAGAAGGTGTCGGTACGATCCTGCGAAGGATGATGCTCCGGCGTATTGAGCGCCGTGAAGTTGTTGAAGCGGGTCTCGAGTTCGGGACCATCCTGAACCGTGAAACCGAGCCGACCGAAAATCTGCGCGGTCTCTTCGATGACGCGCGAGAGCGGATGCTTCACGCCAAGGCCGAACCAGCGCCCCGGCTGGGTGAGATCGCCTTCAAAGGTCTTCTCCGCGGGCGCGGCATCGCCCTTCGCGGCGAGCGCAGCTTCGACTTCGGCCTTCCACGCCTGCACCGCCTTGCCGAAGGCGGGACGCTCCTCTTTCGGAACGTCCTTCATCGCCTTGATGAGCGCCGGGATGGATCCGTTGCGGCCGACATACTTGATGCGCAACGCCTCGACGGCCTGTGCGTCAGCGGCGGACGCAATCTCCTTCAAGCTTTCCGCCTTGGCGGATTCGAGTTCAGCGAGAGTCATCTTGATTCCTTGTCCTTAGAATTCCAGCGCTTCGATCATCATCGTGAGGAACTCGGCGTAGCTCATGCGCTTCTGCTCCATCGAATCGCGTTCGCGCACGGTGAAGGTTCCGTCCTCGACGGACTGCGCGTCCACCGTGATGCACCACGGCGTACCCGCCTCGTCCTGACGACGGTAGCGACGGCCGATGGCGCCAGAGACGTCCCACTGGCAGTTGACCTTCTTCTGCAGCTTCGTGAAGAGATCGCGCGCAAACTTCATCTGCGCCTCGTCCTTCTTGATGAGCGGGAAGACCGCCACCTTGATCGGAGCGACCTTCGGGGAGAAGTGAAGCACCGTACGGATATCATCCTTACCCTTCTCGTCGGTGAGCTTCTGCTCCTCGTACGCCTCGCAGAGCAGAGCGAGCATCAGACGGTCAACACCGGCGGACGGCTCGATGACGTGAGGAATGTACTTGCCTTCGAAGAGATTGAGACAGAACTTCTCGGCCGCGATGAAAATCTCGGCCTGCTGCTCTTCGGTGAACGGCACGCTCTTGCCCGCCTTCGCGTCCGCCGCCTTCTGCTTGCGGTCGAGCCACTCGGACTGGGTCTTGGCGATGAACATTATGCGCTGGGCCTCATCCATCTTCTTCGCCGCCTGCTTCAAGGGATCGTCGAAGAACATCTGGGACTCACCGGACCACTTCTGGTGCTGCGTCAGGTCGAAGTC
>DCIL01000029.1:20829-21117 GCA_002315875.1 Verrucomicrobia bacterium UBA1727
CCTGCACGCCGAACGGGAACGAGTATTCGATGTCGACCGTCGCGCGGGCATAGTGAGCAAGCTCATCCGGCTTCTGCCAGTACTCGACGAAATGCTCGGTAGGAAGCCCGACCGCATTGAGGAAGCGCTTGCGCTGCTCGACCCAGTACTTATGCCACACCTCCCAGCCCCAGTCATCCTGCACCGGACCGTTGAGATCGGGATTGTCAGCGAGCGTCTTGACCTTGCCGTACATGATCTCGATCGCCTCGTCGGGACGAATGAAGAACTCGAGTTCCATCTGCTCGA
>DCIL01000029.1:21199-21476 GCA_002315875.1 Verrucomicrobia bacterium UBA1727
ATCTGCGCGATGCCGTAGGGAACGGACATACGCGAAGTCGCCGTCACGTTGTTGAACTGAGCGAAGATCGCCTGCGCCGTCTCGGGCCTGAGATACGCGACGTTCGACGGATCTTCAATCGGACCGACGATCGTCTTGAACATGAGGTTGAACGGCTTCGGCTCGGTCAGCTCACCGCCGCAATAGGGACAGAAGAACTCGCTGCCAGCGACCTTCGGCGCCGGCTTCTTCTTCTGATCGGCGTAGATGTCTTTGATCTGGTCGGCGCGCATGAGCT
>DCIL01000029.1:21520-29828 GCA_002315875.1 Verrucomicrobia bacterium UBA1727
TCGGATCGGCAAAGGTGTCGAGATGGCCGGACGCCTTCCAGATCTTCGGATTCATGATGATCGTGGCATCAAGGCCCGCGACATCCTCGCGGCCGCGCACCGTCGCCTGCCACCAGGCCGCCTTGACATTGGCCTTAAGTTCGCAGCCGAGCGGACCGTAATCCCAAAAGCCAGGCATGCCCCCGTAAATCTCGGAGGAGTGATAAATGAAACCGCGCCGCTTGCAAAGAGCCGTCAGCGCATCGAGAGATGATTTGTTTTCTTCTGCCATAATGCGTATATTATACCAAAAATAAGCGCGGCAAACGTGCCCAGGAGCGAGACGATGCTTAACGCGCGGGGGAGAAAATCAACGGACGGACGCTGAGGTTCGGGCGGCGGCGGGACATTGTCGAGCTGATAAAGCGCGGCATTCGCCCCGGCGGGCGCGGCAGAACGCACTTCCTTGTCGGTCACGAGATAGTATCCGACCGGTTTCGCACGCGCCTTCAGAAAGGCGGCAAGCTGACGATTCTGGCTTACCTGTTGCGTGCCGACCCAGACGAAACGCACACCCGCATCATTAGGGTTGCCCGTTACCGCCACTTCATGCGCCTGGAAACTCCAGCCGAGAAGACCACGCCCGCCCTCGATCAAATCCGCCACGCTGCCCTTCCCGTTCTGATTGACGTAATCCGCCGCGGCATTTCGTCCGCGCACGAGGTGCATGTCAATCGGCGCACAGTAGAGCTTGTCGATTCGCGCGAGATCCGCCGCGCCAACGAGAACGACGGCCGCGACGATCGACAAGACCACCTTCGGCTTAAGTCCCTTCGACTTGAGAAACTCGACGAGCGCATCAATGCCGAATCCAGCAAGGACGCACAGGCAGAACTCCGTCAGATGATGCCACTTCACCGGTGCACGCAGATAATCTCCGAAAGGCATCATGTAGACCAGCCGGTACACCATCTCGCAGTAGCGTCCCAGCGAAAAGAGCCAGAACACAACTGCCGCCACGGCAAAGAACCATCTCAAGCTTCTCAAACCTCTCGAACCTCTCAAGCATCCCAGCAGCGCCAGTATGCAGGTGATGAAACCGACATAGAGCGAATGCTGGCGATAGTTGCCTTCGCGGGCGTTAATCGGACGTCCGAGCGCACCCGAGTATGGTTTCGTATCCTTGCCGTCCGCACGGGCGAGCTGAAGCGTCATCGGACAGCTTGTGTCGCCGTTGAGCCGGGGAATGAAGAACTCAAAGGTCTCATCCGGCGGCAACGACCAGTTCGTCACGAAGATCCATCGCGCATCGGCATCTTCCTTGCCACCGGCAAGCGACGTCCCCTTCGATTCTTCAATCTGCTTGTCGCGTCCGGCAAGCGCTCCGGTGAAGGCACTGCGAACGCTCGGAGCGCCGATGACGGCAAAGGACAGCGCGGCAAGGAGCATCCCCTTCCACGGGAAACGCCGCTCCCACACGCAAACCGCAATCGCATACGCGCCCGTGAGAACAGTAAAGAGGAGCCACATGTCGGGCTGATTCACGCTGGCCCACGCGACACACGCACCCGAAAGCACCCAATGCAGCCAATTCCCGAAGCGAATGGCACGATCAACGAGGCCGAAGGCGAAGACGCCGTAAGTCATCCAGATGAACCAGCCGTAATGACCAGCGGAAAAGAGCGAGAACCAGTAACCGCAAAACGCCAGCAAGAGTCCCGCACCGTACGAAGCGAGCATTGAAAGTCCCCGTCCGCGGAGAAAATACGCAAGCCCAAGTGCCGCGCAATAGACCGCCAGGACGTACTTGAACTCCTGCAGCCAATACGGCGAAACAAGATAACCGCATATCGCCTCGAGCGGCGTGGACGTACCCCCGGCGAACAATCCGTCGAGCAGCTGACGAATCTGCGTCCAACGAGAAAGCGGATGGCACACAGGATTATCCGGCATGACCGGCGCCACGTCCGGCGACCACGTCCCCCAGAACACGAACGCCGCCAAAACGGCAAAGACGCCCGTGAAGGACAAGAACCAAACTACGGAAGTTTTATCTTTGAATTTCATAAATGCTACTTCAACAGCCGGATTTCGTCCGGAGCGAGCGTCACCTCGCGGCGCCTGCCGTCACGGAAAACGAGCACGGCCTTCTGCTCGTTTGCCGTCGAATTGACCAGCACCAACGCCCGCGAACCGTCCGCCGCCTCGTAGGCAGCATGACGGACGAGCGGAACCTTACGGACGAGGGTCGCGTTGGACCAGCTGCGCTTGTGCTTCATCGGAATCGTTTCGCACTCGAGGCGGGGCGGACGAATCCGACGGCCGTGAGCGAGATACGGACGTCCCTCGCCGTGATAAAGGCGCATCCACCTCGACATGAAATCAAAGTATGCGCTCTTTCCGCTCGCCTTCAGTTCCTTCACGCTGCCGTCATCCATCACTTCCGAAATGACGATCGAGTCGGTCCAGATCTTCGTGTCTCCGCCTGAGTTGATCATGAAGCGAATCATCTCTCCGCCTGCACGAATCTTGAAATCTCCCGACACCAGCTGCCAGCCGTCCTTCGGTTCGGGATAGATGAGCTGTCCGCCGCCGATGTGCTTGAGCCCGGGAGCGAACGCGGCGAAATTCATGCACGCAAGACGTCCCTTCCGCTCGCTCTTGAGCCAGGCGGACACGCGATAACGCCGCCCGGGAACGAAATCATCTACCGAGATGTTCTTCGCCACCTGCACGGTATTGCTGCCCGAGGTCTCCATTCTAAGCGAGTATTTTCCGTCATGACGAACCTCGCTATCGACGTGCTGGTAGCGCGGATTCTCCCATCCGGAGAACGACTTTCCGTCAGGAGCGAGCTTCTCGAATCCGGAATTCTCCAGAAGGACGCCGCTCGAGATATCGGAAGCGGAGGGAACGAAATGCGGGATCTGTCCCTCGGCACAGCAATACGATTCCCAAAGACGATTGCCGCGGCGGGGATTGGACTGGAAGCACGGCACGTATTCGTGATAGATGTAATTGAACACGCCCGCCCATTCGGAATTCCCCGTCTCGCAGTCGCGGTAGTCCTGAATGCCGACGATGTCGTTCCACAGCTCCTCGGGTTCCTCGTAACATACCACGGGCTTCTCCACGTGCTTCGCCATTGCCGCGCGCATTCCCTCGAGCTGTCTGCGCATCTCCGCAACCTTCCACGCGCCGCCGCCGGGACGATGTCCGTGCGCCCGCGACCAGCAGGCGGGATAGCTTCCGCAGACGACCTGATCCATCTGAACCATCTCGCATCCGCGCGCGGCAAGCTGTGCCGAAATGTCCTCGTTCCACCAGTTCTGCGTCCACTTGTCACCTCCGCAAAGAGACCCCGACTCACCGCCGCGCAGCCAGTTCAGTTTCTTGAACGTCGGTTTGCCGTCCTTGCCGTACACGTTATGACCGACCGCGATGCGGTTGAAGCGCTCGCGATCATCCCAGCGGAACGTGCCGTCCTCCTGCTTGTCGAAGGTAAGCGTCCAATGATAGCCGCTCGGCCACGGGAAGGAATGGACGTCCCGCTTCTTCAGTTCTGCAGTCAGTTCCCTGAAGCCCTCGTCCCCACCGTGAATCGGAAAGTAATCGGGAGTGATCCACGAATCGACCTTCTCCCATCCCCACATCGCCGCGACGAGCGGCACGCCCGGAAACTCGCGCTGCCAACGCCCGACCCAATCAAGGATCGGCTTGCGCTCCGCGATCCAATTGCGATAGAAGCGCACCATGCCCGGCGCGTTGCGCAGGTATTCGGGAAGATCCTTGCGATCTGCGAGTTTCACTCGGCACCAACGCTGCTTCTCGGCCCAATTGCGATAGATATCCGCGGCATCATACCATTCGCAGGTCTGACCGCCTGCGGCGTCCACGCCGCGCATCACGTAATCGTACTTTAGCTCCGCCTTGCCGGTCGCATCCGATTCGGCGAAAAGATGCGTCCACGAAAGATGAAAGGCCTCGGGCTTCTTGTTGAGCTCGACGCTCTTGTGCTGACCCGTCCCATCCTCCGCGGCAAAATACAAAAGCGCCTTCTCATCGAAGAAAGAACAGAACTGGGCCACGAGCGATCCTGGCTGTCCGTACGAGAAGATGCCGTGCATGTGGAGAACGTTGTTGTCCATCGGATTGCGGATGACTCCACCCTTGGACGATCCGAAGACGAAGGCATCGTCCTCACCCTTCTCGCCGAGCTTCGTCTTGAGCGCAATCCTGGGGAAGGTCGTCTTGTACAAGGACCATCCCTTCTTCATCGTGACCTCCAAATGCCAGCGAATCTCCCCGTCCGCACCCTTCGTAATCCGTGCGGACGCCGCGGACACCGCCTCGCCGAGATCGTTCCAATCGAGCACGACGCCGTCCTGAGTCATCCGATGCGAAAACCCCTTCGCCTGATAAGCTTCGACTGCGGACTGAACGGAGACATCGTCGTCCCGATAAGCTTCGATTCTGAAGATGGACCTTCTCGCCTTGCCGCAGAAGGAAACGCCGCGCGCGGTAGTTACGTCCGCGACCTCACCCTTGCGCTGAGTATCGATCTTCACCTCCAGCGAAGAAGAGCCGACGGAAAGCAAATTAGTAGCGGCATTGCCGTTGTAACGGCGCTCGTACATCGTTGCGGACACATCGCGGAACGCACCAAGCAATTCGGCATAGGGAATGTCCGTCGTGGTGACGAGTCCGCACTGCGCGTTCGCGCCCTCGAGGAGCTGTCCCGTAATGGGACAATCCTGCCAGCAGAACCAGTTGGCGCCGATGTAGTTGGGACTATCCACCGCGGCAAACATATAATTGCGGTAGCAGTCCGCGCGCGTCTTCTGATCCTTGACCGGCAGCAAGCTCGCGTAGAAATAACCCGTATCGTAGCAGCCGAAATGAAACTCGCTGACCATCAGCGGCTTGTCCACCGCACCCGGCGGCAATTCGACCACGGGACGATAATCGTAGGTGTTGACGGTAAGCACATCGAGATTGCGCGAAGCGGCGCGGAAGGTCTCGGGATTGAGCTTGTCGTTACGGTCGCCGAGATAGAGGTGATTGGGCGCGACCGCCTTGATCGCCGCGCGCACGGTCGAGTAGTACTTCTCCGCCACGGCCTCGCCGAGTTGACGAAGATCTTCCTGCGTGGCCGAAGCTTGCGTCTTGCCCTTCTCGGCAAGCATCTTCAGAAGCGCGATCTTGGCCGGCTGATCATCCGGCGAAGACAGTACGTCGCGCGCAAGTCCAGCGCCATCGTTGCCCCAGGAAAGCTCGTTATTGGACGTCCACCCCAGACAGTACTCGTTGGTGCCGAGCTTACGCACGCGCTCGACGCACTTGGCGCAGCTCTCGGCGAATTCTGGAGCAAACGGATCAATGAGCTTGCCCCAGTATCCGTTGGCACCGGCAATGACACGCGAGCGCGGATTGATTCCAACCACATACGGAACCTGTCCGTATTTCTCGGTCATCTTCAATGCATCGGTTGCGACGTTGATTCCCCACGACTTCATGCGACGGACCGTGTTCTCCTGGTTGCGCGCCTTCCAATCGCGGCCGAACTTGAGGAAGAGATTGTATTCCGCGAACGAGAACGCCCAGAACGGCACGTTCTTCTCATCTCCGTAGAAATTGCGCAACATCGGCTTCGAGAAATACTTCCAGAGGGACTTCGTCTCGCCGTCCTTCGGCGGAAGTTTCTCGAAATACGCCTCGCGTCTGCTGATGCCAGTCGGGGCACGGCTCCATCCGCACTCGATGCCATGACCGAAGAAGAGGTGTCCGTCGGGATCCACGAACCACCACTTGCCGTTGACCTTCTCGGTGCGGAAGAAACCGGTGGCCTTGAGTTTCGGCCCGGCCGCCCAACCTCCGAAACGGTCGGACGCCGGGATGCCGTTCGGTTTCGCGGCAAGTTCCTTCTCCTCCTCAGCGGCCTTGGCGCGAAGCTCCTCGACCGAATGGACCTTGTCCGGCCATTCGGCGAACTTCGCCTGTCCGAACTCATCCACCCACGGCTTCTTGAAATCATCCGCCTTCAGCACCGTGGCCTGTCCGCTGCCGCCGAAATCGCGCATAAGCTCCATCGACTGAATTCCGATTGATGCATCACTCGTCCCGGACGAGAAGAAGATCGAGATGGAGCTCACGCGGTCCAGCGAATACGAGGACCCGCTGCCGACCTTGGGATTGCGCTTGAGGCCGAGCAGCATCGGCGGCTTGTCGAAAAGCCACTTCTCCAAGAAGAGCGGCAGGATTGCGGAGCGTCCAGACTTTGGCGGCAGGCGCACCATCCGCTGCGGAAGCTGTCCCTGCACGGTCACGCCCTTGACCTTGATGCCAACGCTGACCAGCCGTTCGGAATCGTTGGTGAACGTCACGCGAATCGCGTTCACCTGCGAAAGATCACGCTCGCCCTTGAAATTGAAATACACCGCCGGCCACTGATCGGCAGCGCATTTTCCAACACTCATCGTGACCGTCTTGTCATCCGCAACCGAGATACGCGAACCGCCGCCTGCAGACGGAACCATATCCGCGCTCGGCCACACCCTTTCATCCGCCGCCTGAGCGAACAAAGGAAAGAGCGCGGCAACCGCAACGGCAACTCTCATGATCACACCTCCGTATTATCTTTTCCCGACGCGACCGAAGATGTTTCCGTAACGTTTCATGTTGAGCGCTTCGGTGAAGGAAGCGATCTTCGTAATGGTCGAGCACGGATCGATCGAAGCGTCCATACAATCGCCTTCGAGCGCCAAGAGCGGCACGCCCATCTTGTCTAGCTCGTTGCGCAGGAGTTTCGAAAGCGAACGGTCTGCGAGCGAGCAACGGCCGAAACCGTGGGTGTAAAGGACGACGCCGTTGAACTTGGCCGCGGGAATCGCCTTCTTCACGTACTCAACGCGGAGCGCGGGATCGAGGAAGCCGGACTCAAGGAGCTTCGTCGCCAGCGAACGGAGCGGATCCTTCGGGTCGAGCGGACTCCATCCGATGAAGTTCGTCTCTTCGAAGATGATCGGAGCGTTACAGACCGATTCAAGATACGTGAGATGCTTCGTATCGTAGAACGGCGGCAGATGCAGCCAGAGCAGACGATGGGTGTCATCGATCGAATAGCGCTTCTCGGCCCATTCCTTCTTCTGGAGAAGCTCTTCGTAATACGCCTGCTGGATGTCCACGAGATCCTTCGTGCCCCAGAGCTGGGAGAAGACGACCGCATTGTAAATCGCCTCGGAGCCCTTCACGAGCGGCGGCGAGGTCCAGCGAAGCTCGTTGCACTTGCGACCGAGCGCGGCCGCCTCGTTCGAAAGGACGCACGCCTCCTCGAGCCGTCCCAGTTCGAGCTTGCGGCCAAAGGACTTCTCCATCAGGAAGATCGCCTCGGAAAGTCCCTCGGCCATCATCTCCACCGCATGCGCGCTCTGGCGCTTGATCGGGGTCTGCAGCGAATAGAGTCGATCGGGACAATCGTATTCGTTGACGAGATCCTCGAAAACGCGCTCCGCCTGCTGACAGGGCTGCGAGGTGGATACGACGAAATCCGGCTTCTCGAGCTTCATGCCCTCGAGCATGCGCAGGAACGAGCAGGTCTGCTGGTCATATCCCTTCTGCGCGGCGTTTCCGAGCGCCTCCTTGACGAAATCGGCCTTGCGCGCGAAAAGCGCCGCGTACGTTTCGAGCGTGCGGATGCGGCAATCGAAGGCGTTGAGAATCTCCGTCGGGAAAAAGAGATTGCGCCAGACGAGCGGCTTCGATGTATCTTTCGAGAAGAAATCGTGCTTCGTCGCCTTGATGCGGAGCAATACGGACTTGCCGCGGGTCGGCTCATACTCGACCTTGGCGAGCTCCACATCGGGTCCGAGTTCGTCCAATTGCTTTGCAATTACCGCCGCACCGAGCGCACCCATCACCTCGTGATACTGAGGAATGATGATCTCGCTGCCCGTAAGCTTGCCGAGGAAGAAGGCGACCGCCTTGTTGAACGCTACACCGCCCTGGAAGAGAATCTTGCGCCCGGGCGCGTTAAGGAGCAGCTGTCCGACGGAGTTGAGAATCGTGCGCGCCTGGGCCTTGCAGGCGCCGGCAAGCAGATCCCCGATCGGGACGCGGTTCTTGAACTTATTGATCGAAGTTGCCGACAGCACGGCGCAGACGGACGAAAACTCAGTGTCGGACCCGTAGTTTACCTTGTCCGAAACTTCCTCAACCTTGACTCCGAGCTTGTTCGCAACCGAATCGAGGAAGGACCCCGTGCCCGCCGCGCATACGCCGGACATCATCGACGTCCATAGCTTCATCAGCGGATTGTAGACCATGCACTTCG
>DCIL01000029.1:29967-30359 GCA_002315875.1 Verrucomicrobia bacterium UBA1727
AACCGGTGACGACGAGCTTGTCGATTCCCTTGAAGTCAATGCCGGCTACCCGCAAAAACTCCAGCGAAAGCTTCTTCACGCTTCCACCCGAACAATGTCCGCAAGCAGTGCAGTTACCAGTACATGAAACCTTGCCGGACTCCACCGGCTGAGTACGCTTGTAAACGGTTCTCAACACCTTCCCCGCCTCATCCAAGAGGACCGCCTTGAAAGTCGTCGAACCAATATCAATGCCCAAATAACGCTTAGTCGTATTCATTAACCGCGTATTATACCATAAATCAGGATGGGAATTGTTCCGCGGCGCAACCTCGCCGTCTCACGGCGTCAGAATAAAAAACAAAAAACGCGGCGCGCCCTAAATTGAGCGAAAGCCGCTTCCGTGTTTCCTT
>DCIL01000029.1:30434-31404 GCA_002315875.1 Verrucomicrobia bacterium UBA1727
TGAGCTACTTCCCCATTCGTGGAAAACGCCGCGTATTATACCATAACACCTCACGCTCGCGCAAGGGGGTAATTTCGAAAAGAAAGTTGAAGTCGGAAGTTGAAGAGCGGAGGGAAGAAGGTGTAGTTTAAAGGTGTAGGTGTAGAAGGAAGGAATGAGGAACGAGGAATGATGAATGAGGAATGGCGGAGGGTTAGATTTTCCGTATTCCGATACGTGTTTGCAGAGTTGCAAATACGTGTCGGAATTTTAGCGTGTGTATCATTCGGGGTCTTTCCCGAGGTTTTTACTTCTGGACGCGACGCGATGTCTCACCGTATCGAAAATCGCAATCCACAAGGACACTCATCGGAAAACCCGAACCTTGAAGAACCCCTTGGTTTCGCCCGAGCGCGTCACCGTAAGTTCACGGCGCGTACCCGTTGCCTCACGTTCCTTTCCTGCGGGAGTNNAGAAAAGGATTTGAAATATGAATATTGACAAACAAATTAGGAAATGGGCTTAGATGGTTAACGAGTCGGAATGCATGGACGAATCAGAGTATTCTGATTTTATAAACTCCGACGATGGCAAAGAACTCAAAGACCTTATCAATCAGATAATAGCAGTTTCGAAGAAACTGACGGTATCATCTGCAAAGTTCAAAGATGCGGTTAATGACACGTCGCATGGTTCGTATGACAGACAATAGAACATGTCGGGGCAATTCTTCAGTTACCTTGAGAGGTTTAAAGAACTGCGGAGAAGCATACGAGATTATCTTGGAGAGGAAGATGGTTGGACGAACGATGTCATTTGGATTGGAGACCCAGATGAAGGACAATTCAACGTAATAATCAACGAACCATATAAAAACATGTTTGGTGCTATATAAAACACATCGGATAGCACATGAATTCAACTTTCCCAATTGAGTTGGACTATATGCGGCTTTGGCCGCACCTCGCCCACCTTCGACAGCCGCCGCCCT
>DCIL01000105.1:0-5839 GCA_002315875.1 Verrucomicrobia bacterium UBA1727
GGATAAGGGTGTCCTCTGAGCCGCCCTTGATTGTGCGCGGATGTTTTGGGTATAATTCGCGTATGAAGAGTATCTTTTGTCTGGTTGCCGCGGTGATGGTGGCAAGTTGTGGTTTTGCCGCCTATCCCGATTATCGTGAACTGCGCACCGAGCTCAGGGCGTTTTATCCCGATCGCTTTCAGAATGAGCCGGTGAAGGACGCGCGGCAGTTCGCAAGTTACAAGCAGATCGATAAGGAGCTTTGGACCTACGCCCAGAATCATGCCAATTTCGATGCGCTGGACATTCGGCAGCAGAGCTATCTGTCGATGCAGCGGAATTTCCAGCCGTTCCTCTTCAAGAACTCACCGTTCTACTTCGAGGCCGGTGTCAACGGCGGCTGGGGCGGACATCGTCCCGCGCGTGTGGTGCAGTCGATCTGCTCGCGTTTCTATCAGGGTCAGGGACTTATTCCGCAATCGGCTTTCGCCCTGCAGAGAGCGCGGCAGAAGGAGTGCCTGTCGCTTTGCTGCGGACCCTTCGCCGATGACATGCATCACGTGCCGCCGTTCCGCACGATTCTCAAGGGCGGATTCAAGGGCGTTTACGATGAGGTCGTCGCGGCGATCGCGAAGTGTCCAAAGGACGATTCGTACGGACGCAAGCAGCTGGAGACCGCCAAGCTCGGGCTCGAGACGATCCGCGCCCTTCAGCTCAAATTCGCCGCGGAGGCGGAGCGGATGCTTGCGGAAGGGAAACTCGGCAGTGCGGAGGCCGAGCGCAATTTCCGTCGCATCGCTGAGTCCGCGAAGCGCTGTCCCTGGGAGCCGCCTCGCAGCTTCTACGAGGTCCTCAACACGCTTTGGTTCGTCCGTGAGATCGTCGGCTACGTCGATAGCGTGCAGAACTTCTCGCTTGGACGTCCCGATCTCTACGCCTGGGAGTTCTACCAGAAGGAGATTGCCGCGGGCACGCTGACTAAAGACGAGGCGCGCGATCTGGTGGCGAAGTTCCTGGTGACGGCGGACTGTCACTGCAGCAGCGATGCGCTGGTGGACAGCTACGGCGATAACGAATTCGAGCTTCCGATGTCCGTCGGCGGTCACGACAAGAACGGCAAGTTCGTCTACAACGAGCTTACGAAGATGTTTCTCAAGGCGCATCTCGAATGCGATTGCGTGTACCCCAAGATGCACGCGCGCATCGGGTCCGACGCTCCCGCAGAGTATCTTGAGCAGATCGGTGACATGCTGATGAAGAACCATGCGGTCTTCACGCTTCTCAATGACGATCGCTACATCAAGCAGCACCTCGACATGGGCTTTGATTACGAGGACGCGACCGGTTTCATCGGGTGCGGATGCTGGAACGGTTTCATCGATTCGGTGATGGACGTCGACGAGGCGAATTACCTGTCGATGATCAAGATACTCGAGATGTCCATTCACCGCGACGCCGCGAAGGAGAAGGCGTGCGGACTCGACCTCCGTCCCATGGACGAAGCGAAGGACTTCACCGAACTCAAGGAGATATTCTGGGGCAACTTCTCGCGCTTCATGCGCTCGACGATGACGATGTACGCGCTGTACGGACGCCAGAATTCAAAGGTCTTTCCGCATCCGGTCTACTCCTGCTGCCTCAGAGGCGGCATCGAATCGCGGCGCGACACGACGCAGGGCGGAGACGGCATGATCTCGCGGCCGCGCGTGATGACGCTCGGCTTCATCGGCAATGCCGTCGATTCGCTGTCCGCGATCAACTACGTGTGCTTCGTGAAGAAGGCGGCAACGGTCCGCGAGTTTCTGGACGCGGTGCGCTCGAACTGGAGCGGCGAGCGCGGCGAGGCGCTGCGCAATCTCGCGCTTGCGGCGCCCTATTGGGGTGATGGTTCAAACGACACGACCGAGTTGCTCGGTGAGTTCATGAAGCGCGCTCGGGGCGAGACGGAGGGCATGGACAACGGCTATGGCAGCAAGTTCTATTTCGCGATCTACACCTATCGCGAGTTCATGTATTGGGGACATTGCACGAAGGCGACGCCCGACGGACGCAGGAACGGCGATCGGCTCGCGCAGGGTTTCTCTCCGAGCGAGTTCCGTTGCAAGGAAGGCGTGACGACGGTCATGAACGCGATCGGCAAGTTGCCGCACGAAAAACTCTTAGCGTCCAACGTGAACCTCACCTTCGACGCTTCGGCGATGAATGCCGAGCGGCTCGCACAGATCCTGCGCGTTTTCTGCAAGAAAGGTTCGCACATGATCCAGCCGAACTGCAATTCCGCCGAATTGCTCATCGAGGCGCAGAAGCATCCGGAGCTTTACCGCAATCTCATCGTGCGCGTCTGCGGCTTCTCCGCCAGGTTCGTTTCGCTTTCGAAGCGCTGGCAGGATGAAGTCATCGCCAGGCATAGGTTGAGGTAGAGGGTAGAGGGTAGAGGATAGAGGGTAGAGGGTAGAGGATAGAGGATAGAGGGTAGAGGATAGAGGGTAGATGGAGGTGAAGGTGAAGAGTTTTACAGTTGCTGTTATAATGGTTGCCTGGCAGGTGGTTGCGCTTGCCGCGGTGGATCAGGGCGAGGATCGGCTTTACGATGGAAAGCTTGATCCGACCTGCAAGTGGGACTGGAAGAAGAAACCGATCGAAGTGGTGACCGATTTTGGTGAGACGCGTGAGATCGGCGGCGTGAGATTCTGGGCCGGCAGGTGCTGGGTGAGTTGCGGTCCGAGGAAGGCGTCGTTCTGGATTGAGGCCGGAGACGGTAAGGGTGGAACGGAATGGAAGTGCGTGTGTCCGACCAAGGAGTTTCGTCCCGCTCACACCTACAAGCAGAGCTATGCGCTTTGGTCGAAGGTGAAGTGTCGCCGCGTGAAGATGGTCATCGAAGATGCGTATGAAGCGTATTGCGGATATTACATGGGCTACATGCATGCGGCGACGCGGAGGATCAGGGAACTTCTCTGGACGCCGGACTACACGATCGCCGACCATGCGCATCCGAAGGTCGAGATTGCAGAGCTCGAGTATTTTGCCGCGGCGCCGTCCGATCTGCCGTGCAGCAATCCCGGTCACGATGTGGCGTATCCCGATTCGCGGCTGGTATTCGACTGGATGCTCCAGAGCTGCAACGTGAGCAATGTCTCGCATGTCGCGAGTGTGGGGCGTGACACGACGAAGGGAGATCCGCTCGGCGAATCGGTGGGCTAGCTCGTGGAGCGGCTCGTGCCGGGAAAGCGTCCGCTCTCCGCAAAACTTGCCGCGCTCTCTACGGACTCCGAATGGCGTCGCGCGCGTGAGGCGTCCCGTCGCGATTTTCTCAAGGGCTTCCGCGAGCTTTGCGATGAGTTCATCTACGTCAAGCATCTCGTGATCGGCAATTCCATCATGCATGCGACGGACGACATGACGGACGCTTCGTTCCTCGAATGGAAGACGGTTCCGGACTATTGGACGGGGTCGCAGCTCATCCGTGCGAAGATCAATGCGGACGGCTCGGTCACGCAGCGCGTGCTCATCGACGAGCCGAACGGGATCATCCGCGATCCCTCGCTTTCGGTCGACGCGAAGTACGTGGTCGTCTCGAAGCGCTCGTCGATGGAGAAGGATAACTATCATCTCTGGCGGTTTGATCTCGACACCGGCAAACTCACCCAGCTCACGTTCGAGCCGACGCTGCCGCGGCAGTTGGTGCCGGGACAGAAGACCGATTTTCCGCTCGTCTGCAGCGACACCGAGCCGTGCGTGCTGCCGGACGGTTCGATCATCTTCCAGTCCACGCGCGTCTGTCATTCGGTGGACTGCTGGCCGTTGCCGACCACGAATCTCTATCGGTGCGATCCGGACGGTTCCAACATCCGCCGCATCGGCTTCGATCAGATTCAGACGTTCTATCCGCAGCTGATGGAAGACGGCCGCGTCTGCTATACCCGCTGGGAATATCAGGACCGCAGTGCGTCCGGCAGCCAGCAGCTTTATGCGATGGAGCCGGACGGTTCGCGGCAGATGGGCTTTTTCGGCAACAACTCCGAATGGCCGTTCTCGTACATCCATTGTCGCAGCATCCCCGGTTCGGACAAGATGATTTCGCTCATCAGCGGACATCACGTGGCGCAGAAGGGCAAGGTCGTGAGGTTCGATCCGACCGAGGGTGATGATTTCGAAAACCAGACCTTCGATCCCGCGAAGTCGCTTTACGGCATCAACACGAACGATGTCGTCAAGCATTATCCCGGCAAGAAGATGGTCATCAGCTGGACGCAGTGGGACAATCAGGCCGCGCCTTGCGTTACCAACGTGCCGGCGCTCTACTATTTCGCCGGCTCCTCCATGGATAACCGTCCGGGCGTGGTGCCGACGCGCCATCCGCGTGATTACCATTACAACGTCTATGACATGTATTCGCAGTTCGGACCGCAGTGGGCGTATCCGTTCGCGCTTTCCGAAGACAGGATCCTCGTCTCCTACATGCCCGAGGGGTGTCGCCTCTATCGCGGATCTTACTCCTCGCGTTTCGGCGTGTACGCGGTGGATGCGAGTGGACGTCGCGAGCTGCTGGCGTTCGACTGGCGAAATCACTGCATGCAGCCGGTCGCCTTGCGGGCGCGTCCGCGCGTAGCGCGCCGCAAGATCAAGAAGCTCGATTACACGAAGGGGTTCGGCACGCTTTACGTGCAGGACGTCTATTACGGCGCGGCGGTGAAGGGCCTCAAGCGCGGCGAGGTGAAGAAGCTTCGCGTGCTGGCGCTCGAGTATCGTCCCGTCCACAATGGCTGGAACTGGCAGTACGGCACGCATTCTACGGAGGGCAAGATCGGCACGCCGATTGCAGTGGGCAACGGTGCGTACGATGTCAAGCACGTGCTCGGAGAGGCCGATGTCGAGGCGGACGGCAGCTGTATGTTCGAGTGTCCGGCGCGCACGCCGGTCTACTTCCAGCTCATCGACAAGGACGGACACTGCGTCCAGACGATGCGCAGCTGGGCGACGCTGATGCCGGGGGAGGCCAACAGCTGCATCGGCTGTCACGAGCATCCGAACGATGCCGCGCCGATCAAGCGCACCATCGCCTCCGGCAAACCGCCGCAGAAATTGCAAAGTCCCATTCCCGGCCGTCCGCGGCATCCGTATCTCGAGCGGCTCGAGAAGGAGGGACCGCTCGCCTCGCTCGAGAACTGGATGGGACTCAACCGTCCGATGAAGACGCCGGTGGACGAGATACTGCTGAGCGGCATACCCGCCGATGAGCGCGGCGACGGGTTCGGCTTCGTCAAGGACGTCCAGCCGATCTTCGACCGACTGATGCGGGAGTGTCCCGATAAGGTGAAGGCGCTCGGACTCGATCTTACGGATACGCCGGCGGACCTTCCGCCGTCCGATGACAAGTCGATGCGCAGTTATTCCCGTGCGTATCTTCAGTTCACGGACAACGGCAAGTGTGACGACAACGTCAATTTCGCGCACGGCATGAGTTCGGTGCCGTTCAAGCCGCCGAAATCGTTCGGGTCCATAAGGTCGAAGCGCTATCACGAGATCGCGCCGCTGCTGACCGATGCCGAGCGCCGCGCGCTTGCGATGTTCATTGATCTGTGCATTCCCTACTGTTCGGCCTACACCGAGCGGCACACCTGGGACGCCTGGCATCAGCAGCGCTATCTCTACACCTACGACAAGCGCATCTTCTCGTATTGGCTGGAACTGGACGAGATCCGCCGCTCGCTGGGAATGTCTTCATTGCCGCTGACGGGATTCGTGCCGAACGTCACCGAACCCCGCAAACAGAAGCGCTGGGACGAGTGACCCTGGACTTTTCGGAATAACTTAGTCCTTCGCTTCGGTCTCCGGGGCCCGTTTCCGCGCTGGTGCT
>DCIL01000105.1:5965-15531 GCA_002315875.1 Verrucomicrobia bacterium UBA1727
ACCGACGCGACGAAATCGGGTCTCTTCCGTCTTCCCGTCCGTCGCTTCGCAGGCTGCGGAAACGGGCCCCGTCGACCTGCGCCACGCCGCTTCAAAGATCTTGACTGAGGAAGGCGCGTCGCCGCGACGACGAACTCGACCAGAGGTGACAAATGCGACCGATTCTCGGGAACAAGGCGCACGAGCTAACGTCGGGGCGGCTGGCGCGTAAAGACCGACCCCGAACGCGTACTCGTGTACGCGGAGAAATGCGCCGAAGAAAGCGAAGCTTTCGAAGGGAAGGTGCCGAAGGCACGGCGAAGCCGCGCTCAAGCGCCCGCGGGAGTGGCTTTTAGCGACAGCCCACCGACGGACGCGAGTGAGCACGTCCCTAGCGGCCGCTTCGCGGTTCGGCCTTCAGCCTCAGACGATATTCCGAGAATCGGTCGTCGCGTTGACAAAAACACGCACGGCTGGAAAGGTTGTCAGCTGCCCTTGAAATAACGGGAAAAGATAAGCGCCGCGCGTGCGCGCGCGAGGGAAATTTGGTATAATACAGCACCATGAGCGAAGAAGAAATCCAGGCTGTCGCGCCTATGGGCGTGCTTGAAGAAGTCAACATCGAAGACGAGATGTCGAGGGATTACATCGACTACTCGATGTCCGTAATCGTGGGTCGTGCGCTACCTGACGTGCGCGATGGTCTCAAGCCGGTTCATCGTCGCTGTCTTTATGCGATGCACGAGCTCGGCAACACCTTCAACACGAAGCACGTGAAGTCGGCTCGTGTCGTCGGTGAAGTGATCGGCAAGTACCATCCCCACGGCGACTCTTCGGTCTACGATTGCATCGTCCGTCTCGCGCAGGATTTTTCGCTCCGCCTGCCGCTCGTTGACGGTCACGGCAACTTCGGCTCCATTGACGGCGATCCGCCCGCGGCGATGCGTTACACCGAGGTGCGCATGCAGAAGGTGACCGACGAGCTGCTCGGCGATCTCGAGAAGGACACGGTCGACATGATGTCCAACTTCGATGAGACGCTCGAAGAGCCGACCGTCCTTCCCGGCAAGCTTCCCAATCTTCTTCTGAACGGCTCGTCCGGCATCGCCGTCGGCATGGCGACCAACATCCCTCCGCACAACCTCGGCGAGCTTTGCGAGGGCATCGACTATTTCGTGCAGCATCGCGAGGAGTGCACGATCGACGATCTGATGCAGTTCGTGAAGGGGCCTGATTTTCCGACCGGTGCCGAGATCTGCGGCCGCAACGGCATCAACGCGATGTACAAGCTCGGGCGCGGTCAGCTCACGGTGCGCGGCAAGGCCGAGGTCGTGGTCGGCAAGGACGGGCGCGAAAAGATCGTCATCACTGAGATTCCCTACGCCGTCAACAAGGCGGAGATGATCAAGCACATGGCCGAGCTCGTCAAGGACAAGGTCATCGAAGGCATTTCCGACATCCGCGACCTTTCCGGCGGCAACACCAAGGATACGAAGGCGAAGAAGGGGTCCGAGATCGCGCTGCCGAAGGGCCGCAAGCTGATCGAAGACGATATCTGCATCGTCATCGATCTGAAGCGTGATGCGGTCGGCGAGATCGTGCTCAACCATCTTTACAAGCACACTCAGCTCCAGACGACGTTCGGCGCGATCATGCTCGCGATCGTCGGGGGGCGGCCGAAGATCCTGAATCTCAAGGAATACTTCCAGTGCTACGTCGATCACCGCTTCGAGGTGATCACCCGGCGCACGCGTTTCGATCTCAAGAAGGCGCTGGCGAGAAAGCACATCGTGGACGGGCTGCTGCTGGCGATCGACAATCTCGACGAGGTGGTCAAGATCATCCGCGGCTCGAAGACGCGCGACGAGGCGAAGAGCGCGCTCGTATCGCGCTTCGGCTTCTCCGATCTGCAGGTCAACGCGATTCTCGAGATGCGGCTTTACCAGCTCGTCGGCCTCGAGCGCGACAAGCTCGCCGAAGAACTGGCCAAGCTGCTCGCCGCGATCGCCGAGTTCGAGGCGATACTGGCAGATCCCGAGAAGGTCTATCAGCTCATCCGCGATGATCTCGCCGAGCTGAAGCTCAAGTACTGCTCGAAGGAAGACGCGCAGCGCCGCACCGACCTGGTGGCGGACGTGAACGAGGTCTCGATAAAGGACCTCATTCCCGACGAGCCGTGCGTGATCACGCTTTCCAACCGCGGCTATGTCAAGCGCGTGCCGCTGACCGAATACCGCGAGCAGAAGCGCGGCGGTCATGGCATCAAGGGGGCGCAGGTCAAGGAAGAGGACTTCATCCGACTCGTCTTCGTGGCCGAGACCCACGACGAACTGATGTTCTTCACCAATACGGGGCGGCTCTTTGTCCGCGGCGCTTACGAGATTCCGGAGGCGCCGCGCACGAGCTTCGGGCGTCCGCTCATCAACCTGCTCAACCTGCAGGAAGGCGAGCAGGTGCTGCGGCTGCTGCCGATTCGCTCCTTCGAGGGTGATGTCGATGTCTTCTTCGCGACGCGCAACGGCACGGTCAAGAAGACGCTGCTCTCCGATTACCAGAACGTCAACAAGTCCGGAATCCGTGCGATCAACATCGAAGAGGGCGATGAGCTCGTTGAGGTGCGGCTGGTGAAGCCCGAAGACGAAGTGCTGATGGTCACGGCGGACGGCATCGGCATCCGCTATCGGGCGGACGAGGTGCGCCGCATGGGCCGCACCGCGACGGGCGTCAGGGGCGTTCGCCTGCGCGAGGGCGACCGCGTGGTTTCGCTCGACGTGGTCGATCTCGAGAAGACGATGCTCGTCGCCACCGAGAACGGCTATGGCAAGCGCACGGAGTTCTCCGAATACCGCAGCTGCCATCGCGGCGGCATGGGCGTTACGGCGATCAAGGGCGCCGAGCGCAACGGCAAGGTGGTCGCGGCGCATGCGGTGGCGGAAGACGAATCGATCATTTCCATTACCTCCGACAATCAGATGGTGCGCTCGCCCGTCTGTCAGTTCGGCGTCGTCGGCCGTGCCGCGCAGGGCGTGAAGCTCGTGCGGCTTTCGGAAGGCGCGCGGCTCGTTTCGGTCTCGGTTTGCGAAGGCGAGGAGAACGAAGAGAGTGCGGAGATTGCGGAAAGCGCCGAGAATGCGGAAAATTCAGAAAACGGGAATACTGAAAATGAAAATAACTGATGACATTCTTTATGTAGGCGTCAATGATCATGACGTCGACCTTTTCGAGGGGCAGTTCGAGGTCCCGCTCGGAATGGCCTACAATTCCTACGTCGTCAAGGGCCGCGAGGTTGCGGTCATGGACGGTGTGGACGCGCGGTTTGCCGACGAGTGGCTGAAGAACATCGCCGTCGCGACCGACCGCGTCGATTATCTCGTCGTCCAACACATGGAGCCCGATCACTCCGCTTCAATCGCCGCGTTCGCCGCGGCCTATCCGGCGGCCAAGATCGTCTCTTCGATGCCGGCGTTCGGAATGATGAAGAACTATTTCGGAACCGACTTCGCCGACCGCCGCGTGGTGGTGAAGGAGGGAGATACGCTTGATCTTGGGACGGCTAAAGCCGACTCCTCCGATGGAACATGCGTTCCGCATGTTCTGACCTTCGTCGGGGCGTCGATGGTTCACTGGCCTGAGGTGATCGTGACTTACGACACCGCTTCGAAGACGCTTTTTTCGGCGGACGGCTTCGGTAAGTTCGGAGCGCTCGATCGCGAGGATCCGGAAGGGTGGGACTGCGAAGCCCGCCGTTACTACTTCGGCATCGTCGGCAAGTTCGGTGCGCAGGTTCAGACGCTCTTGAAGAAGGCCGCGACTCTCGATATCGCCCGCATCTGTCCGCTTCACGGGCCGATTCACGATACGCCCGAGATGATCGCCCATGTCGTCAAGCAGTACCTGACCTGGTCCGCCTACGGAGTTGAGACCGAAGGCGTGTTCGTTGCCTACACCTCGGTTTACGGACACACCAAGGCCGCGGTCGAGAAGTTCTGCGAGATCCTGAAGGCGAAGGGGTGTCCCAAGGTCGCCTGCGCCGATCTTGCGCGTGAGGACATGTACGAGTCGATAGAGGACGGCTTCCGCTACGGCAAGCTCGTGCTCGCGACGACGACCTACAACACCGGGGTCTTTCCGAAGATGGAAGAATACATCAACCATCTCAAGCGCCGTCTCTACAAGAACCGCAAGATCGGTTTCATCGAGAACGGCACCTGGGCGCCGATGGCGGCCAAGGGCATGCAGAAGCTGCTTGAAGGGCTCGAAAACCTCTCGTTCTGCGAGTCGGTGGTGACCCTCAAGGGGTCGATGAAGGACGAGACCGTGTCCGCCCTCGAGAAATTGGCGGACGAGATTCTCGCCTGATTCGTAGGCGATGCTCGAGAGCATTCTCATTGCTGCGGAGCAGACGGCGATCCTGTTCGTCCTCATGGGCTTCGGGTTCGCCGCCCGCCGTTTGAAGTTCCTGGGCAGGTCCTCGATTCGCGGACTCACCGGCATCGTCGTCAATTTCACGACGCCGGCGATCATCATCAGCGCCTTCCAATGTCCGTTCGATCCGGCCAAGCTGCCGGGGCTCGGCTGGATGTTTGCGATGTGCGCGGTCGCTTACGTGATCGCGATTGCGATCGAGCGCATCTTCTTCAACCGCGGCAAGGATTCGCGGACGAAGGCGCTACGCTGGTCGGTGATCTTCTCGAATGCCGGCTACATGGGGTTGCCGCTCGAGTTTGCGCTTTTCGGCATGAACGGCGTTTTCTTCGGGGCGGTTCCGATCGCGGCCTGGAATCTCGTCGGCTGGACTTACGGCGTGTCGATCTTTCGTCCCCTCGAGGGACGCAAGGATCTCATCAAGGGCATTCTCAATCCCGCCAATGTCGCTTCCGTCCTGGCGCTCGTGCTCTTCTTCCTGCCGTGGCGACTCCCCAATGTCATCGCCAAGCCGCTCGAGATCATCGGTGGCATGAACACTCCATTGCCGATGATCGTGATGGGGTTCTTCCTCGGGGGCGCCAAGTTCGGTCCGGTGCTCAGAAGCGCCAAGGCGTATGCGATGCTCTTCGCGCGACACTTTGCCGCGCCGCTCCTGTTCGTTGCCGCGCTCTGCGTCATGCCGTTCATTCCGATGGAACTTCGCCTGATGGCGGTCGTGCCGTTTGCCGCGCCGATCGGGGTGATGCTGACTGTCTTTGCGGTGCGCTACGGAGGGGACGCCGAATACTCGACGGCGCTGGTGGCGACTTCTACGGTGCTTTCGATTTTGACGATTCCGCTGGTCATTGGACTTGCCAGGTTGTTGCTTTCGTTGTAGGAGGTTTGCCATGAGAAGATTGACTGTAGCCGTGATGACGTGGGCGTTGGCCGCGTCCGTTCTTGCCGGTGTTGAGAAGATGCCGGTTTCAGGAACTGCCAATCCGCTTTATCTTGAGGGCATCGAAGGCCGTCCCTGGTGGAATGCGAAATCGGAATGGCGGCTCCCGATCGTCGTGTCCGAGATGTCCACCAATGCCGTAGCCGGATTCGTGGTCGATGCGGAAATCGATTTCGGACGCAAGGTCGAACCGACCTCCGTCCATGTCATCACGCCTTGGGAGACCGAGGAGCCGTGTTTCGTCGAGCGCGTTTCCGATACGAAGGCGAGGGTGCTGTTCAGAACCGACTTGCGTGCGGCTCAGAATCGTCCATACTTCGTCTACTTCTCCGAAACGGCCGAGCAACGTCAGGCGGTTACTGATACCGATCTGCGGCTCGTGGAGACGGCGGACGGCTATCGTCTCGCGAATGCCGCGCTTTCAGTCGATTTCTCGAAGCGCTCGAATGCCGCGGAGACGATGACCCGCTTCAAGATCGTCGGGTCGCTCGCGGCGGACGAGTTGGTGCGCCTGCCGTGGGGGGATGCGGCCTGCTCGTTGCGTCCGTGCTTCCACGGAGTGAACGAGAACCATCGTCAGTATTCTCATCGCTCGTCGGTAATTGCAGATAATCCGTTCTGCAAGACCCTCCGCTTCGAGAACGACGTCTTCACCGCCGAGTATACGCTCTACGCCGGCAGCGAGCATGTCGAGTACGCGATTCGTCCGTCGAATCCGAAATTAGCTCCGCTGAAACGCGTCGAGATCAGCTGGGCCTCGGGCGGTGGATGGGCTTGGGACGATCTCATGTATCCTTCGCTTTCCGGTGCCGTCAATTCGATGCGTGTGATGCTCGATTTTCGCAGCGATTCGGGCGGATGCGTGGACTATCCCGATCTCGGCAGCTGGCTTTCCGCCGGATGGTATGCAATTCGCGATCAGAAGCTGAAAACCTCGGTGGGACAGTTCTTCTCTCCGTTCAACACCGAGCGCATCGATTCCGTTCATTTCACCGGACGCGACGAAGGCGAGTGGATGCAGCTTAAGTACGATAGGAGTCCCCGTGGTGAGGTCCGTGGTGCGATGTACGGAACGCGCGGCGACAGCGTGGACATCGCGCGAGCCGCGGCGATCTGGGCGAATCCGCCGCGGGTGCTCGTCGGAGTCGCCTCGCCCCGCCGCGAGATCGCTGTCAGGAAGTGCGATATGTCCCGCGACTGCGTCTTCGACTTCGCCGTGCCTACGTTGCTTCCGGCCGGCGGCTGGCATGTCCTGAGCACGAACATGACTCCGGTGGTGGCTGGCGAGTGGCTCGACAATTATCGCAACCGCCTGCGCTATCTCGGCGCCAATGCCGCTTTCGTCTCGCAGGGTTTCGCCTTCACCGAGCTGCCGCTTTCGGACGAGTTGCACGCCCGGGTGGCGGCGACGATGAAGACGGACAAAACCGTGCCGCCGGTGCGTCCCGCGGCGCTTTGCCGCGCCCGTGCGGAATACACGCGCAAGTTCATCGAGCGGCTGCATCGGGACGGCATGAGCGTCTTCTATTGGGGACAGTTCATGAACAACCGCTTCCAGTCATGGGACGCTAAATACGTCCGTGAAAACCAGGATCTCGAGATCGAGGTTTCGAAGGCGGCGATAGATCTCGGATACGATGCGGTCTGGGCGGGTCTCATGAATGCGGAAGATCCGCCGTGGCAGACGCATCTCGTGAAGCAGCATACTCGGGACTTCTGGCGCTATCCGAAGGCGCAGCGCGAGGAGTTCTTCGCGACGGTCGACAATACGCTCGCGGCAGCGCGGCGGCTTCGCAAGGCGATCAAGGAGAAGAATCCCGAAGCGAAACTGCTTTTGTGGGGTTGCGATCTCGGTCCCTTGCGCAACGACAAGTTCTCCATCGAGCTGGCGGGTGACTGCGATGTCGTTCAGGAAGAGCTGATGCCGGGCGCGGCGCGTTATTTCGAGCGCGTCAAGTTCGGCTCGGCCCGTATGCGCGGAATGTTCAATAACGAGCGCGCCACGGTCTACAACCACTTCTGGGCGATGTACATGGGCGATGACTGGCGAATCGGCAACTGCGATATGCCGTTTGTCTTCGGTGTCAACGGCTTCAATCAGGAGAGCGAGGACTATTCGCAGTGCGACCAGGAGATCGTGGAGACGACGGCGGACTTCTTCCGCTTCCTTTCCTATACCGGTCTCGACAAGCGCGTCGAGAAGATGACGCCGGTCAAATTCTACACGCTCTTCCGCGACTGGCGCTGCCATCGCGACGACATCATGAACGACCGCGTGGATCAGCGCAAGTATTCCGATTACGGACAAGGTCCGTTCACTTTCCATGACGGACAGGCGAACTTCTGGGCGTCCGCGAAGGCGATTCAGATGGACTTCACTCTCAATCAGTTCCTTACGCTCGAGAATCTGAAGCGCTATCCGATCTTCCTCGTGCCGCATAACCGCATGCTCTCCAAGGATGATTTGAAGGTCATCGTTTCCTATGCGAAGGAAGGTGGTCTTGCGTATTTCGAAGGAGCCGAAACTCCCGCGGCGAAACTGTTCGAGAAGGGGGCCGAGCCGGTCGCCTTCGCGGACGGACTCAATCTGCTTCAGCGTAAGGTCGGCAAGGGACTCCTTGTCTATTCTCAGAAGGAGCTTTCCGATTCCCGTGACAACCTGAAGCCGTCCGCTCCGCTCCGCCGCGTGCTCGCGCGTCTCGTCGGGCGCGTCGAACCGGTCGCGGTCGAGTCGGCCTATTCCGACAGTGTGGACGCGATGCTGCGCAGTGACGGTAAGGACTATCTGCTCTGCACTTACGCGCGTTACATGCCTGGCTCGACCTCGGCGGTCGTGCGCATCAAGCTCAATATTCCTGCGAAGGGACTTTCGGTGATTGATGTCAAGCGCGGCACGATCGCGCCGTTCACCGGAGAGATCGTCTACGAGCAGCGTCACGGCGAGTGCGCTTACTTCCTGATCGGCGCTGATCTCAAGGTTCCTGAGTTCAAGGTCGCGGGGCGCGGCGCTTTCGGTGCGAAGGCGGGCTCGTTGCTCGCGAAGGGGGCGGCGGCGAACTTGAAGCGTCGCGAGAAGCTTGGAGAGTTCCGTCCGTTCGGTGCGGTGCTGTTCCTTTGGGAGAACAAGAGCGGCGGCGACAACTACTTTGTGCGTCCCGGAGAGAATGGCATGGATGTGAAGGCATTCCGCAAGACGGGCTTCGTGGCCGGCTCTTTTGAGGAGGCGCTCGCGTCCGCCTCGCTCCTGCATATCAAGTCCCCGGCCGAACAGCACGATATCATCTTCAAGAAGTGCGGTGCCGCGGTCAGGGAGTTTCTTGCTCGCGGCGGCGTATTGATGTTCGACTGCCATCCGCCGTCCCGCACCGCGGCGGAGTTTCTGAAGTCCGTGGACGTGCCTCCGCCTGGTGGACGCGTCTACTGCTTCCCGGGTGTGGAGAATGCGCGTTCCTGCGAGTTCGTGGGAGATCCGAAGCATCAGCTCGTCACCAAGCCCTGGAAGATCGATCAGCCGTGGATAGGGCACCGGCTCAATCACGGCAATGTTTACAGTGTTTGGGACGAAACGAAGCAGTGGGCGCCGTTCCGGGTGAAGGTCAATCACAAGTATGCGATGACCATCATTCAGGAGAAGGTGCTCGGCAAGGGTAAGGTGTGTTTCTCGGAAAATGATTCCGGCTATACGCGCCATTACGAGAGCGTGACTTATGGAGACAATCTCTACAGTTATCTTCTCGGTATGGACATGAAGGAGCATCTCGAGAAATCAAAACTCTATCGCGGCGGTCCCGGTAATCCCATCAAGTGACACCTCTACCCTCTATCCTCTACCCTCTATCCTCTACCCTCTCTCTATGCTATAATACCGAACTATGGAAGAAGAATCGAAGAATTGGTTTGTTCGTACTGAAGAAGGCAAGGTGTATGGTCCTGCTACCGTGGCATCGCTGGTAGCGTGGGCTGAGGACGGACGTCTCGAGGCGACGGGATTCGTTTCCAGAGATCGTATCACATGGGTTCCGGCTCAGCAGATGAAAGAGCTGGAGATGAATTGGCTCGTGGAGACCGAACCGGGCAAGGTGTTTGGTCCGTTCAATCGCAAGGTCGTCGTGCTGCTTTTTAAAAACGGTGACGTGCCCGAAGATTCCAATGTCTATCGACTTCATAAGTTCGCGCCCGATCAGGATCCGCCGCCGCAGATCGTAGAGAAGATCGTCGAGGT
>DCIL01000105.1:15548-15673 GCA_002315875.1 Verrucomicrobia bacterium UBA1727
TCGAGGTCGAGAAACCGGTCGAGGTAATCAAGGAAGTTCCGGTCGAGAAGATCGTCGAAAAGATTGTCGAGGTCGAGAAGATCGTTGAGGTTCCCGTTGAGAAGATCGTAGAGAAGATCGTCGAG
>DCIL01000105.1:15692-23582 GCA_002315875.1 Verrucomicrobia bacterium UBA1727
TCGAGGTCGAGAAACCGGTCGAGGTTATCAAGGAAGTTCCCGTAGAGAAGATCGTGGAGAAGATCGTAGAGGTTCCCGTTGAGAAGATCGTCGAGAAGATCATCGAGGTCGAACCGCCGCCGCGCAATGCCATTGTTGCCGCGGAAGTGGTTGAGCCGGACGATGCCGCGCCGCCGCCGATGAAGTCGCCTGGAAGCATTTTCAAAGGTATGGGACGCGGACAACTTGCGGCTCTCGAATCTGCCGCGCGTCGTGAACTGGCGATGGGACGGAGATTCGGGCTCGGGGGTAAAAAGTTCTTCGGAGGTAAATGATGAGCGAGCAGAAATGGTACTTGAGAACTCAGGACGAGACCTTCGGTCCGGAAACCGAGGAGAAGCTTGTCGAATGGGCGAAGATGGGCCGCATCCAGCCCGGACAGCAGGTTTCCGACGACGAGATCATCTGGCGGAAGGTTGAGGAAGTGCCGTTTCTGGATATGCGTTTTTCCATCGACATCGGTGATGGCAATCCGCGCGGACCCTTTAACCGTTCTGCCGCGGAGACGCTGTTGGCGAGCGGGCGTCTGCCGATGACGGCGACGATCGTCGAGGTGCGGGCTCCGTTTGAACCGGAGAATCCGCCTCAGGAGGTGAATGTTGTCGAAGCATCGGTCGATGAACGGGACGAACCGGAACCGAAGGTCGTGGAAAAGATTGTCGAGAAGGTGGTTGAGAAGATCGTTGAGGTTCCGGTAGATCGAATTGTTGAGAAGATCGTCGAGGTTCCGATCGAGAAGATTGTCGAAGTCGAGAAGCCGGTCGAGAAGATCGTCGAGGTTCCGGTAGAGAAGATCGTTGAGAAGGAAGTCGTCAAGGAGGTCCGCGTTGAGGTTCCGGTAGAGAAGATCGTCGAGAAGGTCGTCGAGGTCGAGAAGCCGGTAGAGATCGTCAAGGAAGTCATCAAGGAAGTCAAGGTCGAGGTCGAGAAGATCGTAGTCGACGAGCGTCGCGTCAAGGAACTTGAGGCGCAGCGGGACGAATTGACGAAGACCGTGGACGGGCTCAGTGCGAAACTGACCGAGGCCGCGGATCGCGAGACGAAACTCAACGAGCAGGTGACGAAACTTGAGGACGATCTGCGCCGATTGCCGCAGGCAGCGTCGGAAGTGGCCGATATCCAGGCGGCGATGTTCGGCGTACTCAAGAGCGAGAGCGAGGAGATCGCGACTTTGCTCGAGGCCGAGAAGAAGGAGTTTGAGGAGTACAAGCGGCGTTATCAGGAACGTGCTGATCGGTTGATGGAGCGTCGTCGCAACGTGCTGCGCAGGACGGGCGCGAACATCGAGGAGATGACGCACAAGGCGCTGATGGAACGTCCCGAAGATCCGCGCACTGCGCATCTTCGCAAGGAGCTGGACGAGTTGCGCACCCGCACCGAACGGCAGATTCTCGATTATCAGACGCAGATCAGGACGCTTGAAGAGTCCGTTCGAATCAATCGTGCGGACATTGCGCGCGGAACTGAAATGGATAAGGACATCACGCAGCTTCGCCAGGAGATTGAGTCCGTACGCGCCCAGCTCAAGCTGCGCGAGAAGGATCTGCTCGAGGCGCGTCAGCTCAATGAGGAGCTTTCCCATAAGCAGGCGATGAAGGAGCAGACGCTGATGGCGCGGCTCGCGTCGCTGGAATCGCCCTCGATCGGCACGTCCTCTTCGATGGCCACCAACCAGAGTCGCGAGGCAAAGCAGGTGAAACTGCCGAGCTGGATGCGTCTTGGGAAATGATTCTTTTTCTCGCAGCCGCGGCGACTGCCATAGGGGTCACCGGACATCCGGTGGAGATCGGCAAGGACAATATCGAGATTGCCGAGGGGCGAAAGCTCGTCCGTCTTGATCTGAAGCAGGCCTCGTCCGGCGGCAATACCTGGGATCTCTATCTTAATCGCGACCGAATGCATTCGGTCCTCAATACGAAGGAGTTTCCTGGACTCACTCCGGTGCGTTTCTCGCAGGAACTTCGGGAGATGGGCGCTGATTCCGGTTGGCCGACGGTCTACTTTCCCTATCCCGTCTTCGGCAATTGCTCGCTCGCCTACACCCAGGGTGATAACTGGCGTTCGATGCCGCGCGCGCTCATGACCTTCGCAGTGCCGCTGATGCGGGACATGGTGAGGATGTACGTTTCCAATCAGTTCTGGGTTTATCCTGCGAACGAGGATACTCCTCCCCTTGGCAAGCACGGTGATGTCTTTGCTTCGGTCACGCCGTACTGGCTCGTAACCCAGGGTAAGAGCTACAGTGACCTGCCGTATCTAAAGGCCGCGCTCATAGCTTCGAGTTCGCTGGACGGTGAGGTGAAGAAGGAAGTGGTCCGTCGCGGACTCCTTGCGCCTTTACTTCAGACGCTTCTTCGCCATTCGCTTCATGCGGTGAAGACCGAGGACGACTATTGCTCGGCGAAGGCGCATCCCGTAGCGTTTCCTGCGGGTGGACTCGACCTCAACCGGCTGGCGGCGTCCGCCGCGAAACTGAAGTTAGAAGAAGTGCCTCCGCTTTCCGCGCTTTCGGTCGTTCAGCCCCAGCTCGCCACTGCCGGCGCTGACGGCACCAATCGGGTCAATGAGATTCTCTTCTCCACCGCTTTCGCGTGGGCGATTACGCTTCGTGCGCCAGTGAAGGAACGTGTCTTCTATCTGAGTGCGCGCGGTGCGAAGGAGTATCGTTTCTTCCAGACCCATGGGGACGCGAAGGCGGTGAAGATCATGAAGATTCTGGACGATTCCTATAAGGTCACGATCGATGCCGAAGGGGTCAACAGCACCAATCGTGTGGACATTGCGGTCGTGGGGCGCAGTCCCGGAACGATGTGGGGTGCCCCGAGTTTTCTGTCCGTTTCCCGCATGGTGCCTGCCACGCCTGGCGCGTATGTCGATCCGCTACTGAAGGCAAAATGAAATTCGTCCTTGCGCCACTCGCCGGGTTTACTGACGCCCCGTTCCGTCGACTCTGTTACGAAGGCGGAGCCGCGCTCACCTACACCGAGATGGTATCCGCCGCCGGACTCGCCCATGGTTCGTCCCCGACCCGTCATCTGATGGAGACGATGCCGGGAGAGGGACCTGTCGCCTGCCAGCTGTTCGGATCGAAGGAGGACGAACTTGCGTTTGCCGCGCGCGAGGCGACGTTGCCGCGCTTCTGCGAGCTCAATCTCAACGCGGGTTGTCCGATGACCAAGGTCACGCGCGAAGGTGCGGGGGCGAAGCTCATCGAGGATCCGGAGAAGATCTATCGGCTCCTTAAGGCGATGGTCGAGAACACCACGCTTCCGGTGACCTTGAAGACGCGGCTCGGTCCGCATCCTGGACATTGCAACGTCTTCGAACTTCTCGATGCCGCGGAAAGGGCGGGCGCGAAGGGCTTGATTCTTCACGCGCGCTTCACATCGCAGATGCACGGCGGGACGGTTCACCTGGACCGACTTGCAGAAGTCGTATCGCGGGCGAAGATTCCCGTCACCGGCAACGGCAGCGTGACGGATGCGAAGACCGCTGCGGAAATGGCAAAGACCGGAGTCGCGGCGATCATGGTGGGACGTGCCGCGCTCGCCAATCCGTCAATTTTCCGTCAGCTTCAGGGGGATGCGGCGGTTGATGGGGTCCGTCCGGTCGAGAGGCATCTTAGGTATCTCTTGGAATTCCGAGACCAGTTGGCAGCCAGATTTCCTCACGATCATCTGCCGTCCGCCGATGGTTTTGCGTCCGTCAAGATGCACACCCATCTCTTTAGATACTTCAACGGCAGACCGGGTGCGGCGGCGCTTCGGGCGCGGCTTAACACGGTCCGCACTCTCTCGGAAATAAATGATATAATACACGGCTTATGAAAGCGAAGACGTTCATAGACCAGGTTGATGTGCTCGTCAGGAGCGGAAAGGGCGGCGACGGCGCGATGTCGATGCGTCGTGAGGCGCTCGTTGAGTTCGGTGGTCCCGACGGCGGCGACGGCGGTCGCGGTGGCGATGTCGTCTTCAAGGCGAGCGAACACGTGAGCTCGCTGTTGTCCTTGTATTACGATCCGAAGTGTTTCGCGCAGGACGGTGAAGGCGGCAAGGGACAGAAGATGTACGGAAAGCGCGGCAAGGATCTGGTCGTGCCGGTTCCGCTCGGTACCGAGGTCTACGAAGTCGAGACCGGGCTCTTGGTTGCGGACATCACCGAACCTGGCCAGAGCGTTATCGTCGCGAAGGGTGGCGCGGGCGGCTTCGGCAACGTGCATTTCAAGAGCAGCGTCAACCAGGCGCCGACGGAGCATACTCCCGGCGGTCCGGCGGAAGAGCGGCGGCTGCGGCTCGAGCTCAAGACGATTGCCGATGCGGGACTGCTCGGCTTTCCCAACGCTGGCAAGAGTTCGCTTCTGACGGTGCTCTCGTCGGCGACTCCCAAGATCGCGAGTTATCCCTTTACCACGCTCAATCCGATGGTCGGCACGATCGTCTACGACGACTATGCGAAGATCGCGATGGCGGATGTGCCGGGCATTATCGAAGGCGCCGCGAAGGGCGTCGGACTCGGCCTTGCCTTCCTCAAGCATCTCGAGCGCAGCCGAGTGCTCGTCTATGTGCTGGATATGGCGGGAACGGACAACCGGACGCCGTGGGATGATTATCGCATTCTGCGGAAGGAAATCGAGGAGTATTCGGCGGATCTTGCGGAGCGTCCGTCGCTCGTGGTGGCCAACAAGATGGATACCGCCGAGGCGGGCGTGCGCGAGCGATTCGAGCAGGAGACAGGGGTGAAGCCGATTTACATCTCGTGTGAAACGCGAGAGGGACTCGAGGAATTCAAGTCCGCGCTCCGTGAGCTCGTGAAGCCCAAGACGAAGTTCCATCATACTCACGCCGAGCACGGACTCGATCTCAAGGACATGCCGGACACCACCGGCGAAGAGGTTCCTGCGGAGGCGATGAAGTTCGCCACCTTCCTCAAGATGGAAAAACCCAAGGCCAAGAGTCATCCTTCGCGCGGCAACATCCACTGACATGGAATTCGAGATCCTCAAGGAAGATGCGAAGAGCGGTGCGCGACGTGGACGTCTCACCACAGCGCATGGCGTGGTGGAAACGCCCGTCTTCATGGATGTCGGAACGCTCGGTACGGTCAAGGCGCTCGAGCCGCGCGACCTGAAGGAACTGAAGAGTCAGGTGGTGCTGGGCAATACCTATCATCTCTTGCTCAGGCCGGGTCCGGAAGTCATTTCCGCCGCGGGTGGACTTCACAAGTTCATGCGCTGGGAGGGTCCCATTCTCACCGACTCCGGCGGCTTCCAGGTTTTTTCGCTCGCGAAGATGCGCAAGTTCTCGGAGGAGGGGTGCCGCTTCAATTCGCACCTCGACGGACACGAGTTCTTTCTCGGTCCCGAGGAATCGATGGAAATGCAGCGCGTCATCGGCAGCGATATCGCGATGGTCTTTGACGAATGCCTGCCGTATCCGTGTGATCGCGAGCGCGCGGTTGCGTCGGTGGAGCGGACGCTTCGCTGGGCCGTGCGTTCGAAGGCCGCGCCGCATGCGGAGCATCAGGCGGTGTTCGGAATCGTTCAGGGCGGTGTCTACGATGACATCCGCCGTCATTGTGCCGAGGAGCTGGTGAAGATCGGCTTCGATGGTTATGCGATTGGCGGCGTTTCGGTCGGTGAGCCCGAGCAGTTCATGTATCAGGCGGTGGAGGCGAGCGTGCCGTATCTGCCGAAGGACAAGCCGCGGTATGTGATGGGTCTCGGGGTCATGCATCAGATGGCGGAGTGTGTCGCGCGCGGCGTAGACATGTTCGATTGCGTCATTCCCACCCGTATCGCGCGTCACGGCACGGCCATAACCCGCACTGGCAATCTTGCCATCAAGGCCGCCAAGTATGCGTTTGACCAGTCCCCGGTAGAGCCGGGCTGCGAGTGCTACTGCTGCCGCAACTTCACCCGCTCGTACGTGAGGCATCTCATCGCGTGCGGCGAGATTCTCGGCCTTCGTCTGCTCACGATTCACAACGTCTGGCGACTCAACGAGTTCATGCGCGAGATGCGCGAGGCGCTCGACAACGACTGTTTTGTCGAATGGAAAGCTTCCGTCTTAAGTTCAATGCAACCTCAAAACAAAGGAGAAACAAATGACTAACCTACCGATGATACTCGCCGATGCGGCACCGGCCGCGGCACCTCAGGGCGGCGGAATGGGAATGATGATTCCGATGCTGCTTATCTTGGCGATCTTCTACTTCATGATGATTCGTCCCCAGCAGCGCAAGGAGAAAGAGCGCCGCAAGATGATCGAAGAGCTGCGCGCCGGTGCGAAGATCGTGTTCGCGGGCGGACTCATGGGCACGATTCAGGAGGCGACGGAGAAGACCTTCAAGGTCGAGATCGCTCCCGGAACCGTGATTGAGATCGCGCGGGCCTGCGTCAGCGGCGTCGTTCCTACTGAAGAGCCGAAGCAGTAAGTGTCCCTCGCCCGCACGAAATATGGCGTGGAATACAATCCGAGACAGTTGGAGAAGGAGTCCAACGGTCTCGGATGGATTCTTGCCGTCGTTGCGGTATTGACGCTCGTGTCGCTGGCGGTCACGCTGGTTGGACGCTACCGCGATGCCGAGCGCGAGCGGAAGCTGGCGATCGAGGCGGAAGCGGCAGAGAAGCCGGTCGGTCCGGTTGAGATTTCGTCTTCGGCTTCGAATGTGCCTTCCGATGAGACCGGCAAGGTTTCGGTGGTGGAGGCGACGCGATTTGACAAGCGTCCTCCGAAACTGCAGAATCTGCTCTTGCGACTTGAGGAGGCGGAGAAGGCGCGCAACGTGCAGATGGCGGCTACGACCATCGAGTCCATCCGCGCCTTGCCCGGTTCGCCGGCGGCGGATCTCGATGACGCTCTCGCGCGGCGGTTGGGGACGCTGAACGTCCGGCGATTGCTGACGATGCGGTCCAGCGAGTGGGTTAAGAAGGTGGAGGTGCGGTCCGGACAGTCCGCCTCGCGCATCGCCTCCGAAAACGGCAGCACTCTCGCCTCGTTCAGGCGCCTGAACGGCAAGGTAGCAGATCGCCTCGTTGCAGGCGCCGTGGTGTATGTGATGGATCATCCGCGCTTCAACCTCGTCATCCACCGCCGTCAGCTCTGTGCCGACCTTTCGCTCAACGGCAAGTTCTTCAAGCGCTACGATCTAAAGGCGGCGCCGAAGTTCAAGGAGGGACAATACGAGTGGGTGGAGATCGGTTCGCGCGTGGATTTCAAGGATCGCGAGGAACTTGATTTGCTCCTGCCGCGCTCAACGAGCGTGCTCATTTCCGAGTTGTAATCCGAGGACAAGACGATGACGACAGTAACAAAGACAGTTAAGTTCGACGCGGCCCACGTGCTGACCAATCACGAGGGACTTTGCAAGAACCTTCACGGTCACACCTATCGCGTGGACGTATCGGTCACGGCAGACGAAACGTCCAGCGGCAAGGATATGGTCATCGATTTCAAGGATCTCAAGCGAATCGCTACCGAGACGATCTGCGATCGCTTCGATCACGCCTTCGTCTACAATACCGCTTCCGCTGGCGAATGCGAGATTGCCGCGGTCGTCGAGCGCAACGGCATGCGCACGGTGGCGATACCATTCCGCTCAACGGCGGAAAATCTCGCCAAACTGTTCTTTGACGAACTTTCCGAGAAAACAACCGGCCTTGCCGCAGTAAAGGTCTGGGAGACCGCCGATAGCTGCGCCGAATACAGGAGGCAATAATGAGAAATGACCTTGATAAGCTGACTACGCTCGGCAAGACCACTGAGGCGCCGAAGGATTACGATCCGTCCGTTCTCGACGCGTTCGCCAACAAGCATCCCGATCGCGATTACTGGGTGACGTTTACCGCGCCCG
>DCIL01000105.1:23663-25966 GCA_002315875.1 Verrucomicrobia bacterium UBA1727
CTCGTCGAGTCGAAGTCCCTCAAACTCTATCTCTTCGGCTTCCGCAATCACGGGGATTTCCATGAGGACGTAGTCAACGTCATCTACAACGATCTCGTTCGACTTCTGAAACCGAAGTACATGGAGGTCATCGGCAAGTTCTCCGCCCGCGGCGGCATCTCCATCGACCCGTTCGTCAACGGCGGCACCGGCGCGAAATATCGGGCGCTCGCCGCGAAGCGTTTTGCCGAGTGGCAGGGCGTAAGGTAAACGAAAGGAGAAAACCGTGAGTAGGATTGCGATTGCGGTGATGTCAGGACTGTTCCTGGCGGTGGCGGTGCAGGCGCAGGAGAACCTTGTCGTCAATGGCGGACTCGAGAAGGTGGACGCCAAAGGGGCCACCATTGGTTGGGGGCGTCCGACGAAGGCATGGACGGTCGGCGAGGGACTTGGCTATTTCGAGTCGCGCGGCGTGATGTGGTCCGGCGTCGCCAGCAATGCCTGTGCGTTTTCCGCAACGGGTCCGAAGCTCAAGGCGGGGCGGAAGTATCGGGTTTCGGTGTGGATTCGCGGCGAGGACATCAAGAAGGCGGAGCCCACTGCGTATTTGGAATGGTACGGCGCTGACGGACGTTACAAGGGCGGCGTCTATGCGCGCGGCGGCAAGGGAACGTACGGGTGGACCCAATATGGCTTGGACACTACGACCATTCCCACCGGCATCGTGAGGACGGTCGCGAACGTCTACGTGCCCGCGGGGATGTCCGGCAAGGTCTGGTTCGACAATTTCTCCATCACCGAATTGCCCGAACTGCCGCCAATCGACGGACTGTTTTCAAGCCGCTATCGCAATGCCGGTGCGAAGGGCAAGGTGACGTTCAAGGCCGCGCTCAATAGCCGCTTCGAGGCGACGGGGTATTTCTCGCACAAGCCAGAGGGCGCGGCGAAATTCTCGCCGCCGGTCAAGGTCTCGTCCAAGGACGGCGTGGCCGAATGGACGATTGACATCTCGGAACTGGCGATGGGCGATAATGTCGTCCGCTTTGCGCTTTACGAGCCGAAGCAGGGCAAGGTTCTCCACGGCTCGAAGGAGATCGTGTTCACGCGTCAGACACCGGAAGAGGAGGGTGCGCTCACCGTGCGCATCGACGAGCATAGGCGCACGATCGTAAACGGCAAGCCGTTCTTTCCTCTTGGAATGTACTGGGGCAAGATCAACGAGAAGGAACTGAAGGTCTATGCCGATAGTCCCTTCAACTGCCTCATGTCGTACTCGAGACCAGATCAGAAGGCAATGGATCTTTGCCAGAAATACGGGATCAAGGTGCTCTATGACATCGTCAATGACTATCCTGTCAAGTCCGGCAAGATCGTCGGCGGCGAGCCGATGGAGAAATTGCTGCGAACGCTCAAGCGCTTCCGCAATCATCCGGCGCTCCTGGCGTGGTATATCAATGACGAGATGCCGATATCGCTTCGGGACGGTATGAACGCCGCGCGGCAGTTGGTGGCGGACATGGATCCGAACCATCCGACGTGGATTGCAATCTATCAGCACGATCAGGTGCGCGAGTATCTCTCTACGAGTGACGTGATCGGCACCGATCCGTATCCGCTTTTCAAGAATCCGATCTCCATGGTGTCCGAATGGACGCGGAACACTCGCCGCGGACTGATGGGCATGAAGCCGATGTGGCAGATTCCTCAGGTCTTCAACAAGTCCGCCTATGCCGTGAATCGCAAGAATCCCAAGATCGGCGGTGCGCCGAGTGAACAGGAGGTGAAGAACATGGCCTGGCAGTGTCTTGCCGGCGGCGCTAACGGACTCGTCTTCTACTCGTTCTTCGATCTGGTGGTGATGGACAAGGAAGACGGCTTCGAGAAGCGCTTCGGTGAGGTGAAGCGGGTGGCGAAGGAGATTAAGGATCTCGAGCGCTTCTTCCTTTCCGCCGATCCCGAGCCGGCGATCGAGGGTGCGCCGGATGCGCTTGCGATCCGTGCCTGGCGTTGTGGCGGCGAGACGCTCATTGCCGCGGTCAACACCACTCGCGAACCGCTTGCGGCCAAGGTGAAGATTGATGGCGTAGGGATCGTGGACGTGAAACTCGATCCGATCGGGGTCGATCTTGCAGTGCGTTCAAGTTCGAGGAGCTGTGTAAGGCGAAGGGAGTGACCTGTCGCCGCGGCACCCGCGAGGAATTCTTGAAAGTGTTGGAGTGAAATGGCGCATTCAGTTCAGCAGGTCCGACGCATTTAGATTTTTAGGGCCAGAATAGCTGATTCTCCGCTCAGGCGTCGGGCCTGAGTGGTCAATGTTCAATGGT